>CAISGS010000102.1 GCA_903884915.1 uncultured Caulobacteraceae bacterium
CCTCTGGGGGAAGTACCGGCGAAGCCGGGGTAGGGGGTTGTGACACGCGCCAACACAGGCTCTAACCACCGCACACAGGAGCAACCCATGGAAACCCGCGACAGCAACGGCACGATTTTGGCCGATGGTGACAATGTTACCCTGATCAAGGATTTGAAGGTCAAGGGCACCTCCGTCACCCTCAAGCGCGGCACGCTGGTGAAGGGCATCCGCCTGACCGGCGATCCGGACGAGATCGAATGTCGGGTGGAAAAGGTTAAGGGCCTGGTCCTGCGCACCGAGTTCGTCAAAAAGGCTTGAAGCCCCAATCCGCAACTGGCCCGCGACAAGATGGGGTAGATTGTGCAATGTCAGGGTTCAAGACAGTTCAGAGGCGATGTCTATGCAACGGCGGTTTTCCTATTTTGTCGCGGGGGCCATGGTCCTCGGCATTCTGGTTGGGTTTTTAATCAATCAGAACATCGCTGATCCGGCGCAACTTAAGACCGTGGCCGGGGGCTTTAATGTCGTCACCGACATATTCCTGCGTCTGATCAAGATGATCATCGCGCCTCTGGTCTTCTCCACCCTCGTGGTGGGGATCGCCCATATGGAGGATGCCGCCGCCATCGGGCGCGTTGGGGCCAAGACCATGGGCTGGTTCATCACCGCCTCGATCGTGTCCCTGACCATCGGCCTGGTCATGGTCCATCTGATCTCGCCCGGCGTTGGCCTGAATATCCCCCTTCCCGACGTGACGGCGGCCAGCACGGTCGACGCCACGACCCTGTCCCTCAAGGATTTCATTACCCATCTGGTGCCCAAATCCATCGTTGAGGCCATGGCCAATAACGAGATTTTGCAGATCGTCGTGTTTTCGATCTTTGTCGGCACGGCCATCGCCTCCATCGACGACAAGGCCCCAGCCGTCCTGCAGCTGGCTGAGCAGGTGTCGCAGGTCATGCTCAAGATCACGAGCTATGTGATGTTGTTCGCCCCCTTCGCGATCTTTGCTGCCTTAGCGTCAACCGTGGCGACACAGGGTCTGATGGTCCTTCTGAGCTATGCCAAATTTGTCGGCGGGTTCTATGTGTCGCTTGGTGTGCTGTGGGGCCTGTTGCTACTGGCCGCTGTGGCCGTGGTTGGCGCAAGGGGTTTGGGCCTCTTTGCCATGGTCCGCGAGCCGGTCCTTCTGGCCTTCTCGACCGCCAGTTCGGAGGCCGCCTATCCGCGCACGCTCGAACAACTCCAGAAATTTGGCGTCTCGCGCAAGATTGCCAGCTTTGTCCTGCCGCTCGGCTATTCGTTCAATCTCGATGGCTCGATGATGTACTGCACCTTCGCGACCCTGTTCATCGCGCAGGCCTATGGCATTGAGCTCAGCATCGGCCAGCAGATCATGATGCTGCTGCTCTTGATGATCACGTCAAAGGGCATTGCCGGGGTGCCGCGCGCCTCGCTGGTGGTCATCGCTGCGACCTTGGGCTATTTCAAGATCCCCGAAGCGGGCCTGCTCCTAATCCTAGCGGTCGATCACCTGCTCGATATGGGCCGCAGCGCCACCAATGTGGTCGGCAATTCGGTCGCCTCGGTTGTCGTCGCCAAGTGGGAAAATCAGTTGGAGACGCCAGAGCCAGAGGCCGCCAAGGGCTAGGGCGCATTACAGCCTAGGCCGAAGTTCGACCCGGGACCTTTGCAAGGCACAATCGGGTTGGGCAAGGTTCGCTCTTTAAACCGGGCCTGCTGGCGCGCAATCTGGTCATATTCGGCCCGCTTGTTTGGATCGATGGGGGCCAGCCGCTCTGGGGTGGTCTGATCCCTAGCCGTGCGGCCCCACTGTTGCAGGCAGCGGGTCTTGTCCGCGTCAGACCTTAGAGACTGCAAGGCGTCTGAGCAGCCGACCAACCCCTTAAAGGGCAAGCCATAGGCTGCGGGCCTTGCGTCTGGTTCATTGGCCATGGGCACCGCTGTCTCGGTTGTGGGCAGGGCTGGACGCTCAAGCGATGGCCCAGGGCCTTTCGCCCGACCTTGCGGCTTGGTCGTTACCGTTGGGGTCGGCGTAATCTTGAACGGCTGATAGAGGCTGACCACCATGGCGGCATCGGCTAAGGGCTGCGGCACATCAGCGGTCTGGGACAGCAGCCAGAGGGCCGCACCATTACCAAGGGCGGCGATCAGAAAACTACACCCGGTAAGGCGACGATCTGATCCCATTGGACCTTGCTCCGACGTTCAACCTAGGCGGCGACCTGATCGCCCCGCATCAAGCGTCCGGGCAATTCGCCCGTCCATTGGCCATTTTCGAAGGTGACGACCCCGCTCTTGAGGGTCCAGCGATAGCCGTGCGCCTTTTGTAAGAGCCGCGTTCCTCCTGCCGGAAGATCTTGCACAATCTCTGGCGGACTGAGCGACAGGGCCTCCTGATCGATGACATTGATATCCGCCAGCATCCCCGGCGCGAGCAGGCCCCGATCGTGCCAGCCAACATGGACGGCATTGCGGCGCGTATAGCCGTGGATCAGGGTCTCAATCGCGATCTTGCGCCCAGCCCGATCGCCCTTGCTCCAAAGGCCAAGCGAGGTCGTGGGGAAGCTGCCGTCACAGATGGTGCCGCAATGGGCGCCGCCATCGGACAGGCCATAGAGGCTATTGGGCGCGGTCATCATGCCATAGACGTCCGATAGGTCGCCTCGGGCATAGTTGATCAGGGGCTGATAGATCAGCCGGTGTCCGCCCTCCTCCAGCAAGGTGTCATAGACATGGCCCGCCACATCGGTCCCGCGCGCCTTGGCTTCGGCCTCGAGCGAGTTTTCGGTACGCGGCTCGTAATCGACCGGATCGGTCATGCGGAACATCTTACCAAAGCCGCGCAGGATCACGGCGGTCATGCCGGGGGCATCACCGACCGCATGCTCTTTCAAGATCTGAGCGCAAACCTCAGGCTCCGCCAATTTCAAAAGCCGCGCCTCTAGGGGCAGGCTCAAGAGAGCGCGATAGGTGGGGGTGATGAAGAACGGATTGACCGTCGCAGCAAAGGATAGGATCAGACCCAGTGGACGGGGCGCGACCTGCATGGTCACCGGCAGACCGTCCTTGACCATCGCCTCGACCCGCTCGGAAATGAACTTCCAGCGGTCGGGCGCATCATCGGTTTGCTGGACCGTGAAGGACAGTTTCCCACCGCAGGCCCCAGCCAGCGTGCGGATCAGCCCCAGCTCGCGCTCGGCAAACTCATCATCGGGGGTCAGATAGGCGTCAGAGATCAGTTGAATGACCCCTCGACCCGCCGCCTTCAAGGCCCGCGCCGCGCCCATCAGCTCGGCCTCGGTCGCCGACAGGGTGCCGATGCTATCGCCGCTGCGCGAGCGGTGGACGTAGGTGCGAGAGGTGGAAAAGCCCAAGGCCCCGGCCTGCACAGCCTCGAGAATCAGGCGCTCCATCTCCGCGATCTCGGCGATTGTCGGGACCTCGAGGTGATCGCCGCCCCGGTCACCCATGACATAGGCCCGCAAGGCCGCGTGCGGCACGTGAGCCCCAACATCCACGGCAAATTTGCGGCGGGCCAGCGCGTCCAGATAGTCCGGAAAGGTTTCCCAGTCCCAGGTCAGGCCTTCAGCAAGGGCGGTACCCGGAATGTCTTCGACCCCCTCCAAGAGGGCAATCAGCCAATCGTGCTTGTCCTTACGCGCCGGGGCAAAGCCGACCCCGCAATTGCCCATGGCGATTGAGGTGACGCCATTGATTGAAGAGGGGGCTAGCACCCCGTCCCAGGTCGCCTGACCGTCATAGTGGGTGTGGATATCGACAAAGCCCGGCGTGACCAAGGCCCCCTTAGCATCGAGTGTGCGCTTGGCCGCAGAGGTCACGGTGCCGACCTCGACAATGCGGCCATCCTTGATGCCCACATCGCCAAGATAGGCCGGGCCGCCCGAACCATCGACAAGGGTGCCGCCACGGATCACCAGATCCAGAACAGGGCTTGAGTCGGTCATTGGGCTTATCCTCACCTCGGGTCCCACCCTAGCGGGCGGTGGTCATTGGACCCCATCTTAGGCCTAATTTGGGCTCAGGCATCGAATTTTTGTGACCATCCTCTGGGTTGGGTTGGTGGAAGCCCATGATTTTAAGTGACAATTTTTTCAACTAACCCGTCCAGACTGTAATTTTTGCTACGGAAGCAAAAATAATACACTCAGGGGGTGTAAATCATGTTATTGGAAATTATGATTTGCTGACGCTCGGTTTATAGGACTCGACCTTGTCCCAACATTCCTTCCCTAGGCCGGATTTGGCCACCAAGACACGCGACGACCTGCTGGATCAAGCGGGAGCCGTTGCGGCGGACTTCGGTCTTGAGGCCTTGAGTCTGACCATGCTGGCCGACCGTGCCGGTGTGCCTGTCGAGCAGATCTATCAAAATTTCGAGTCGCGAGCGGTTCTCGTCGATGCTCTCGTTGACCGTTTGCTCAATCGCCAGACCGAGGCCGCCAATATCTGGTTTGGTCGCTATTCGGCTCAGGGCCGCGCGGTGATGTCGGACCATGTCGAAGACCTGCTGCAAGCGCTGTATTTGGCGGGTCGTAGCGTCAATGGGTCGGAGACCCTGCAACAGGCCCTGATTTCAATGCCCCATCTGGCTGAGCGTCGTATGACCCTTCGCAGCCAGATCACGGACCAGTTCGTCCATGTTCTGAGCGCCATGGACCCCAGCCAATCGCGTGACCGGCTCTGGGCGCGCTATCGGATTGCCGTCGATATGGCCCTTTCGGCCCAGTCCCTCGCCGCCGCTGAGCCGCAAGAGGGTCAGCGCGAGCGGGTGATCAAAGAGGCCGCCCGGGTCCTGCGCTTTGCCCTTGAGGCCGCCTAACACCTCCAACAGACTATTATGGCCCATAAGGTCGGCACTGAGAGGTGCCGACCTTTTTTGTTTAGTTCTGGCAGACTGACCCAAAAAAAAGACGCCGCGCCTAAGCCCGAAGGCCTAAACGCGGCGCCAGTTAGCCCCGCCGGGGGCGTCCCTTTAGAACTTCTTCGTCACACCGACCTTAAAGGTACGGCCAAGGGGGTTGCCCGTGAACGGGTCGTAGCCCAGCTCCAGTCGTGCGAACGATGGATCCTTGTCGAAGATGTTAGCGACGGTTGCGGTAAGGGTCGTTTCCCAAGGCAGGAACACCCGATAGTTGATGTCCTGAATGATCTGGGCATCGATGGTCTTACCGGCCGAGACGGTGACAGCATTACCCGAAAGGTCACGGGCATAGCCTGCTGCGAAGGGCGCAACGCGCTGGTCTTCGTAGGAGTCGATATAGCGGATCACGTAACGCAGATTGTGCTGACCGACCGAATATTCGACGTGGGCCTCACCCTTCCATTTCGGGATCGGCACAGCCGTGGTTTGATAGTTCAGCAAGCCGACACCATCGAAGGCCGCAGAGGCGAGATTGCCGCCGATATAGGTCGCGCCAACCTTATATTCGTTGGTGATGGTGACGCTACCGCCGACAGAGATGTCGCCGCCCTTGAGCACTTCGTTCCACTTATAGTCACCGACAATGTCGATACCGGAGGTCTTAACCGGCGCGCCATTGGTATAGTAGGTCTGCAAGCGAACAATGTTGGCACCCGCGCAACCGAGGTTGTTAAAGGTGAAACGTGCCGCCAGAGGGCTAGAGCAGTTTGCAGCGGCCCCGGTTGGGAACACGGCATTGACCAGACCCGCGACCGGCTCAGCAACGATGGGGTTCTCGAAGTCGAACTGCCAGTAGTCGACCGTCGCCCTCAAGCCCGCAATCTTGAAGATGGCACCCAGATTATAGGTCTTGGCCTTTTCAGGCGCGAGGTTCGGATTGCCGCCGATGTCCACGGCACGGAAGCTGCCGGTGATCTGCTGCAAGGAGGTGACGTTGTTGTTAGCCAACTGCGAGTCAGGGGGGCCGCGGAAGGTGCTGCCGGCCGAAACCCGCAGAGCCAACCAATCGGTTGCCTGATAGCGCAAGGAAACCTTGGGGTTGAAGGTCGATCCAACCTGCCCACCGTAATCTTCGTAACGCGCCGCGACCTGAGCCTGGAGCTTTTCGGTGATGGGAAGGCTGAGTTCGCCGAAGCCAGCAAAGATATCGCTGGTCAGGTCCTGAGGAGTCGCAACGCCAAGGAACACAAACGGACCGTTGCGCACCGCACCGGTACAGTTGGTGACACCGAAGTCCAGGGTGTTGACGCAAGGTGTGGCCTGCGCATTGCCCAGCGAGCCATAGTCCGAGGTGAAGAAGTTGCGGCGATATTGACCACCGGCCGCCCATCCGATCTGACCACCGGGTAGGCTGACATTCAGCTTACCGTTCAGAACGCCATCCAACACAAAGGTGCTGGCGGTCTGGGTTGTGGAGCTCTTTTGGAAGAACCACTTCGACAACTCCGGCGAATTTGCCACAGCTGCATTGTAGTTGGGGTTAGCCTTACCCGTTAGCGCATCAGCCTTGATGGCGTTGGAGAAGGGGTTGTACCACATACAGCCATTGGCACCGGGGGTGTTGGCAGCGATGTTACAGTTGGGACCACCCAGACCGCGAAGGGCCAGTTCAAGGCGGTTAACGAGGCTGTCATAACCACTGCGCCGACCGGTTTCCGACCCGTAGGTCATCGCCGTTTCCCAACCAATACCGTTTGAGAGCTCGCCGGTTAGGCTGCCAGAGACCCGGAAGGCCTCATAGCCGCGCGTACCGGTCGAGGGACCATAATCGAACTGAGGGTTACCGCCGGTGCCGAACGGACGCCAAGTGCCGGCGAACAGTTGCACACCGCCCGAGGGAACAGCTTGGCCGATCGAGGCAAAATAGGCCGCAACGCCAGGGTTGTTGGCTGGAGCAATATAGCGCCCCGTGCCCGAACCTGCTGGCATGGCTTCAGCCGTTGGCGATGACAGGGTTAGATAAGAGGGTGA
>CAISGS010000103.1 GCA_903884915.1 uncultured Caulobacteraceae bacterium
GGCCTTCATTGACGCGCCCGTGCGCGACCTTGAGGACGGCGAGGTCCTGGTGCGCAATATCTATCTGTCGCTCGACCCCACCAACCGCATCTGGATGAGTGATCAGGACCAGTATATGCCTCCGGTCGCGCTGGGCGAGGTCATGCGCGGCGGTACAATCGGGGTGGTCGAGGCCTCGCGCTCGAGCCGTTTTCAGCCCGGTGATCTGGTCAATCCCGGCCTTGGCGGCTGGCAGGCCTATACGATCGGGCATGAGGATGCGGTCAATCCGGTGCCAAGCCTTCCCGGCATTCCCCTGACCGCGTTCATGAGCGTTCTGGGTGCCACGGGCCTAACCGCCTATTTCGGCCTGATGGATATTGGCAAGCCACAGCCCGGCGAGACCGTCGTGGTCTCAGCGGCTGCGGGCGCGGTGGGCTCTATCGTCGGTCAGATTGCCAAGCTCAAGGGCTGCCGGGTCATTGGCATTGCCGGGGGTCCTGACAAGTGCCGCTGGCTGGTTGAGGAACTCGGTTTTGACGGCGCCATTGACTATAAGAGCGAAGATATCGGCGCGGCCCTTGACCGGCTCTGCCCCAATGGCATTGACGTCAATTTCGAAAATGTCGGCGGCAAGATCATGGATGCGGTCTTTACCCGCATGAACCTCAATGGCCGCATGGCGCTCTGCGGCATGATCTCGACCTATAACAAGGACGGCCTCGTTGCCGGACCGGCGGACTTTGCCCACACCCTGATGAAGCGTATCCTGATCAAGGGCTTCATCATCACAGACTATCTGCCGCGCGCCGGAGAGGCCTTTGCCGAACTGGCCCCGTGGGTCATGGAAGGCAAGATCAAGTGGAAGGCCTTTGCGGTCGATGGGCTGGAAAATGCCGCCGAAGCCGTCAAACGCCTCTTTACCGGCGATCATGACGGTAAGCTGCTGATCCGCATTTCGCCTGAGCCTTAAGAGGTCCCCGTGCCCGCCTATTTTGAACAGATCGAGATCGGACAGGTCGTGTCGCTGGGGGCCGTTGCCGTGGATGAGCAGGCGCTGAACGCCTTCATCACCACCTTCGCCCCCGGATGGCACAGCGATGAGGGGGCACCGGATGCCATGGTCTATGCCCTCTGGGCAAGGCTGGATGGTCAGGCTAGCCGCGACTGGCCCCAGACCAAGCGTCTGGCGGTCGATGCCCTTCGCTGGGCGCGCAACCCGCCGCATGGGGAGTTGCTTCGTGGCCGAATGACCATCTTGGGCAAGGACCCGGTCGGTGACGCCAAGGGCATCGTCATTGCCCAGCATGATCTGTTGGATGAGGGCGGGCGGCTGGTCTTTTCCTGCCTCACCCGCAGTCTGTTCGCCTGCCAACCTGGCTGAACAGAGGTCATACTGAGCGAAAAAGGGGGATGGCGCGAAACCATCCCCCTCAATCTTTAGGCCATTTCAGTCCGAAGACTTAGGCTTGGGCCTGCTCAGCGGCATTACGCACCAGAACCTTGGTGATCAGCTTGTCCCAGCCGAGCAAGGACACCAGGTGCGCATAGATTTGCGACAGGGCGCCATTGTCACGCAGGGCCATGAACTTGTCCTGCGGCAGGGCCAGAAGCTTTTCTTCCGAGATGGCGAAATATTCGGCCACGACTTGCGGATCGCCGATCGTGCCGTCTTCGTTGCGCGGGTTGAACAGGGCCTGACGGGTTTCGAACAGGTCCAGATCTTTCAGAACGGCGACGAAATTGTCCGTGCGCTGACGCTCGGCTTCAAAGTCGTTACAGAACTGGATGCAGCCGGTCGTATATTCGGTGGGCTCACCATTTTCGAACATGGGAACGTCCGCGCCTTCGGCGAGCAGGCTCGAGGCCCGGTCGATACAGACGATCAGACGTTCACCCTTTTCGTCGCCAGCCAGCACGAAGGGATAGCGGCGGATATAGGCGGGCAGATAGGCATCGGGCTCGACCGAACCGTCGGCGCTGATGAACAGGTTGGTGCCCTGAGCAACGCCCATCACGGCTAGAGGCTGATAGCCTTCACCGGCAAAGATGATCGGATAGGCAATGGCGGCTGGCGCAAATTCCGTCACCGTCAAGGGGACGACATTGGTCTTGGCCGCAAAGGCGAAGGGCTTGTCGACCGTGCGCAGGCCGAGCTTACCGTGGGTATCGCGGCTCAGAGGTTCAGGTTTCTCATAGAAGAGAACATTGCCAGTGATTTCAGATCCCTGGGGAAGTGACGTGGTTTCCATAGGTGACGGCTCTGTCAAAAAGAGGGAAGCGCCCGGATTGGACGCAAGATTCGGGCGTGAACCCGCTTGGACTTGACCGCGCTTCTAGCCGATCATGGGCCGAGCGGCAATGCAGGCTTGATTGACAGGCCGCAAGCTGCGTTGATTGTTGCCACAAACCAAACCTGACCTGCCCAAGGAGGCCACCATGTCCATTTCCTATCCCGCCATTCTGGACCTCAAGACCGAGGGTCAGGCCTTTTCCTGGGGTGACCGCGAGACCATGCTCTATGCGCTCGGCATCGGCATGGGCACCGACCCGATGAATGCCGACGAGCTGCCCTTCGTCTATGAGAACAATCTCAAGGCCGTCCCGACCCAA
Source organism: uncultured Caulobacteraceae bacterium (assembly GCA_903884915.1). Classification (GTDB taxonomy): domain Bacteria; phylum Pseudomonadota; class Alphaproteobacteria; order Caulobacterales; family Caulobacteraceae; genus CAISGS01. The sequence continues at coordinate 2,593 of CAISGS010000103.1, forward strand.
GCCACCGTCGCTGCCTGGGGCGCTGGCCCGATGGGCAAGACCGGCATCAACTATCTGATGGTCGTCCATGGTGAGCAGTCGGTGACCTTCCACAAGCCCATGCCGACCGAGGCCTCCATCACCGCCGACAGCCGCATTGTCGGGGCCTATGATAAGGGACCGGGCAAGGGCGCGGTGATCTATACCGAAACCGTCCTGAAGGACGCCAAGACGCACGAGGCTATCGCCACCCTGCTCGGCTCGACCTTCGCACGCGGTGACGGCGGCTTTGGCGGCCCATCGGACGGCGCACCCGTGCCCCACGAGGTCCCGACCCGCGCGCCAGACCAGTCGGTCGACATCACAACCAAGCCCGATCAGGCCCTGATCTATCGCCTGTCCGGCGACCGCAACCCTCTGCACTCCGACCCAGCCTTCGCCACGGCAGCAGGCTTTCCGCGTCCGATCCTGCACGGCCTTTGCACCTATGGCATCACCTGCCGCGCCGTGCTGCAAACCTATGCCAACTACGATCCCGCCAAGATCAAGAGCCACGCCGTACGCTTCTCCTCCCCCGTCTTCCCCGGCGAGACCATCACGGTCGACATGTGGCAAGACGGCGACGTCATCTCCTTCGAGGCCCGCGTCAAGGATCGCGGCGTCACAGTCATCCGCAACGGCAAGTGCGTGCTGGGCTAGGAAATAGGCCTTGGGGGTCTGTCTCGCGCAGACCCCTAAACCGGCCGTCCCTGTGCCAGTGCGCCGTAGAGGTCCGGGCGGCGGTCGCGGAAGAAGCCCCAGGCGGCGCGGTAGGTGGCGATGACGTCTAGGTCGAATTTGGCGGTCAGGACGCCTTGCTCTTCGCCGTCAAAGGCGGCAACCAGATCGCCGCGATGGTCGCAGATGAAGCTGGCGCCATAGAAGCTCTGCCCGCCGCCTGCGCCCGGCTCAAAGCCGATGCGGTTGGCGCCGACCACGGGGATGACGTTGGAGACGGCGTGGCCCTGCATGGCGCGGCGCCACGGATCGCGGGTATCGAGGCTGGCATCATGGGGCTCTGAGCCGATGGCCGTGGGATAGAGCAGGATCTCGGCCCCTTGCAGGGCCATGGCGCGGGCGCATTCTGGATACCATTGGTCCCAGCAGATGCCGACGCCGATGCGGCCAAAGCGGGTGTCCCAGACCTTGAA
>CAISGS010000104.1 GCA_903884915.1 uncultured Caulobacteraceae bacterium
CCTGTTCGTGACCTGGTACGTGGTCGCGGGGACGGCGACGCAGGTGGTCTAAGCGCTTACCGGATCCACCGTCACCCGGCGCATGTGCCGGCGCTGGCCGTGGTAGTCGTTGAGGGCGTAGTGCCAGACCGAGCGGTTGTCCCAGAAGGCCACCGATCCGGGCGTCCAGACAAAGCGGCAGGTACGGCCCTCTTGACGGCAATGGTCGAACAGGAAGTCGAGCAGGGGCTTGCTCTCGCGCGCACTCCAGCCCTCGAAGCGCATGGTGAAGGCCGGATTGACATAGAGCGCCTTGCGGCCATTTTCGGGATGGGTCAGGACGACGGGGTGGATAAATTCCCCGACAGCCCCTTCGGCCTCGACCACCGACATTGAGCCGCGCTTCTGGGCCGAATGACCCGCCGCAGAATATTCACGGCCCGCAGAATGGACGGCATTGAGCGTTTCCAAAGTCGCCCTCATGCCCGGCGTCAAGGCGTCATAGGCGGCGGCTTGACTGGCAAAGAGGGTGTCACCGCCCCACTCCGGAATCTCAATAGCATAGAGGATCGAGCCTATGGCTGGGCGCTCGAGGAAGCTCGTATCCGAATGCCAACCCCCGCCGAAATTGGTCTTATCTGACGGCTCCTTGATGATCTCCATTACCTCGGGATGATCAGCCATGCCCGTCACATAGGGATGGATGTTCAAGGGACCAAAGCGCTTGCCGAACGCCACCTGCTGCGCGGGGGTCAAGGTCTGGTCGCGAAAGAAGATGACCTGATGCTCGACCAAGGCGGCCCGGATCTGGGCGATGACGCCATCGGACAGACCCGCCGACAGATCGACGCCCGAAAGCTCCGCGCCGAGGGTCCCGGAAACCTTACGGATGGATAGGGAATTATCAGCCATAGTCGTTTCCTCACTCAATTGCCCTGACCCTTGCCTCGAAACGCCCTCAAGGCAAGATCGAATTATCGCAGCGAACGGCTTGCCCAGCCGCCCTATCCCGGTTCTATTGTCAGTTCAAAGATGAGGCCACAACGGCCCGACCGCGAGGAAACACCGGAATGACCGACGCCGTAGCAACGACGCCAGAGCCCAATTCTGTGCCCGCCGAAGCTCTAGACCACGAACCCCTATCGCCCGCCTATCGCCGCTATGCACTTGGCGTGTTGCTGGCCATCTACACGCTAAACTTCTTAGACCGCCAGGTGATCAATATCTTGGCCGAGCCGATCAAGAAGGATCTGCATCTGGCCGATTGGCAATTGGGCATGATGACGGGCCTAGCCTTTGCACTCTTCTACACAGTCCTGATGCTGCCCATTGCCCGTTTGGCTGAGCGCGGTCATCGGCCTTGGATCATTGCCAGTGCCACTGCGATCTGGAGCCTGTTCACCGTCCTATGCGGTATGAGCCAAACCTTTTTGCAGCTGTTCCTGGCCCGGATCGGGGTCGGCATCGGTGAGGCGGGCTGCAGTCCGCCGGCCCACTCTCTGATCAGCGACTACGTCCCCAAATCCATGCGGTCATCGGCCCTTGCCTTCTATTCGGTGGGAACGCCGCTGGGTAGCTTGCTGGGTATGGTGATGGGGGGCTTGGCGGCTGATGCCTTCGGATGGCGCGCAGCCTTCCTAATCGCCGGAGCACCGGGCCTGATCATGGCCTGCGTTGCCGCCATCACTCTGGTCGAGCCACGGGTCAAGAAGCCATCCGTTGAGACAAGCCCCAGCGTCGGCGCGGCCCTTCGCGAAATTTCGGGTAAAAAGACCTTCTGGCTGATCGCCTTCGGGGCCGGGTTCATGGCCTTTCAAGGCTATGGCCACCAAGCCTTCGCCGCCTCGTTCTTCCTGCGCAACCATGGCGAGGAACTGGCCCAACTCTCAGCGCAGTTTGGCCTCAAGCCCACCGGTCTGATCGGAATTGGTATGGGTCTGGTCACCGGCATTGGCGGCATTGTCGGAACCGTGCTGGGCGGCAAGTTGGCGGACAGGCTTGGCGCAACAGACCTGCGCCATCAGATGGCCATTCCGGCCCTCGGGGCCTTGATAGGCTTTCCCATCTACATCATCGCCATGCTGCAGAGCTCAGCGGCGGCGGCCCTCGTGATGCTGTTACTGCCAACCCTGCTGAACACCCTGTGGTACGGCCCGGCCTATGCCTCGTCACAGAGCCTCGTCTCGTCCCGTACCCGCGCCACGGCAGCGGCCATCACCCTATTCGTGGCCAATCTGGTCGGCCTCGGTTGCGGCCCCCTCTTTGTCGGCATCCTGTCGGATACGCTGTCAGGCCCCATGGGCATGGGTTCAGCCTTGGGCGTCAAATGGGCGCTTCTGATCGGATCCTTGGGCCTCCTGGTCGCCGCTGCCCTGTTCTGGATAGCCCGCGCCCATATCCGCGAAGATACGGTCAGCTAGACCCGCAATTGACATGAAAAAGGGGGAGATGGACCCGCCATCTCCCCCCGTCATTTCGAACCTCAGCGGAAAGTTGGGCCCTAGAGCCCCAGAACCGCCTTGGCCATGATGTTGCGTTGGATCTCGTTGGAGCCACCGAAGATCGAGGTCTTGCGCATGTTGAAATAGGCTGGCGCGGCCTTGAAGGCGAAGTCGGGGCTGATGGCTTGGACATTGTCGCCCTCGCGCGGGAAGCCGCGGAAATAGGGCTCGCCATAATGGCCCGCCGCTTCGAGCGTCAGTTCGGTCAGACGTTGACCAACCTCTGTGCCCTTGACCTTAAGCATGGAGGCTTCGGGTCCTGGACCCTTGCCGCTGCTTTCACCCGCGAGGGTGCGCAGTTCGGTATATTCCAGAGCCGCGAGGTCGATCTCGAGATCCACGATCTTGCGACGGAAATCAGGATCCTTGATCAGGGGCTGACCGTCGTCGGCCAGCACGCCCGCCGCCACTTCGCGCAGACGCTCAATGCCGCGCTTGGAGCGGGCAACGCCAGCAATGCCGGTCCGCTCATGGCCGAGCAGGTACTTGGCCACCGTCCAGCCCTTGTTCTCTTCGCCAATGCGGTTCTCGACGGGCACGATGACATTGTCGAGGAAGGTGTCATTGACCTCGTGGCCGCCGTCCATGGTGATGATCGGGCGAACGCTGATGCCCGGCGTCTTCATGTCGATCAGCAGGAAGGTGATGCCCTCTTGCTTCTTGGCGTTCTGATCGGTGCGGACAAGGAAGAAGCCCCAGTCGGCGAAGTGGCCTTGGGTCGTCCAGGTCTTCTGGCCGTTGACGCGGTAATAGTCCTTGCCGTCTTCACCGGTGAAGCGCTCGGCGCGGGTCGACAGGCCAGCCAGATCGGAACCGGCACCCGGCTCGGAATAGCCCTGGCACCACCAGATGTCGCCAGCGATGGTTGGCTTCAGGAGGGTCTCTTTCTGCTCGGGCGAGCCGAAGGTGTAGAGCACGGGGCCGATCATGCCGAGGCCAAAGGTCGGCTGGCTGGTATTGGCGCGGGCCAGTTCCTCAGAGAAGATATAGCGCTGAACCACATCCCAGTCGTTGCCGCCATGTTCCTTGGGCCAAGACGGGGTCAGCCAGCCCTTGGCGTGAAGGATCTTGTGCCAAGACACGATCTCTTCCTTATTCAGGTGCTCGCCGGTGGCCTGCTTATCGCGAATGGCTTGGGGGAAATTGGCTTCGATCCAGTGACGCACTTCCAAACGAAAGGCGGCGTGCTCAGGCGTGAAACTCAGGTCCATGGATAACTCCCTTGATGCAACGGCTCAGGCCAAGGCTAAGCGCCCTTTGGCATGACCAGTGTCTTAAGGTCCAAACTATCGCACAGGATCAACTTGGCAAGCGACGCCCAGCAACCTTTTTGATCCTTGGCTGAGTTTTTCACCGGGTCACAGCGCCGCGACGATGCGGTTGGACAGGCAGCCCAAGCGGTCCACGCGAATATCGACCCGGTCGCCCGGTTGCAGATAGGTCTTGGCTGCGCGCGCGCTCTTAATATGGCGCTCAATGACCTTCGCGACCAGGGGCCCTTTGCAGCCTGACAGCAGCCAAGCCAGCGCGCCCATCAGGCGGTCCTTGGTAGGCACACCGTGGAACACAGTGCCCGCAGGCGTTCCGGCCATGATCACGGTGCGCGCGGGGATATCGGCGGCCTCGCCAAAGGCCAGCCGGGCCTCACCGCCCCAATAGGTCCAGCGCACATCACGCTTTAGGCGGCACTGACGGACAATCTCTTCCAAATCCCAGATCCAATCGGTCGCTGCCGCATGCTGGCGCACCTGACCATTGACGCTAAGCTGCAGGGTCAAACGGCTTAGGAATCTGGGCAGGTTGCGCGGCACCACGAAAAGATCGCCCACAGGCATGTAGTTCAGGCTGCTCTTACCCGAGGTGAAGCCCTTGCCCGATTGCGGGTCAGAAATATCGACATTGCGCATCAGAACAGCGCGGTCGGTCACATCATTGCCAAGGATCAAGCCGCCCGAAATCGGATCGCCGGGCATTAGGGGCTCCATCGGCACGAGGCAAAGCTCGACCTCATAGTCCAGCAAGCCATCGCCCGCCGGAATGGGGGCATTCCAAGCGGTGGGCTGAACCATCTTGGGGAACAGGAACGGCTTGCCGACCACCTCTGACTCGGCGGCATGTTCGGCATAGTTGGTGCCGACCCCAATGTTTTGATCCCCCAGCCGGATAGGCAGATCCAGATGATCCGCCGCCACCTCGACCTCGTCCGTAGTCGCCTGCACAAAGGCCCGCACGGCCTCTTGACCCAGACGATTGATCAGGTCGATGGCATCCTCAGACGGATGGGTCAGGAGCGCCGTTAGGTCCACCCCTGTAATCTGACCCTCCCTATAGGACCGAACAGCGATCAGGCGGCCGCCATCCTCAGTCCGGGCACAGGCAAAGGTCAGGGCCTCGTCGAGCGGGGCGATGTCTACCGAACGGGTCATGGGCAGGGTCCTAGATCAGGCCGCGGTAGGAACCGCCGTCGAGTTGCATGTTTTGGCCAGAGATGAACCCGGCCTGGGCGCTGCACAGATAGGCGCAGGCGTCCCCGAACTCTTCTGGGCGACCAAAGCGTTTGGCCGCGATGGTCTGGGCGATCTCAGCCCGCGCCTCTTCGAGCGTGATGCCCTTCATGCCCATCATCAGACGGGCCATTTGCTGCTGACGCTCTGTATCAAAACGTTCCGGTAATAGATTGTTAATGGTTACATTATCGGCCGCCACTTCAGGGACCAGAGCCTTGCAGGCTGCGGTCAGTCCAGCGCGGGCCGCCGTCGACAGACCCATCGGCCCCATCGGGGTTTTGACCATGGCGCTGGTGATATTGATGATGCGGCCAAACTTGCGCTCGCGCATGCCCGGCAGGACGCCGCGGATCAGCATCAGGGCTGGAACCATGTTGGCATTGACCGCGCCGATCCAGTCGGCCTCGTCCCAGTTCTGGAAATGGCCCGGAGGTGGCCCAGAATTGTTGTTGACCAGAATATCGCAATCCCCCGCCTCGGCCAGCAGAGCGGCGCGGCCTTCGGGACTGTTGATATCGGCAACGACCGCGCGGGCCTCTCGGCCCGTCGCAGCCGCCAGTTTGGCGCGGGCCGCTTCCAGCTTTTCGGCGTCGCGGCCATTGAGGGTGACAATGGCCCCCTCGCGCGACAGGGCAAAGGCGCAGGCATAGCCAAGGCCCTGTGATGAGGCGCAGACCAGCGCCTTGCGTCCCTCAAGTCCCAAATCCATCAGACAGTTCCCTTCATATAGCGCTGCAATGTCGCAAAGGTGGCGGGGGCATCATCGGCAGAACCCGCAACCGCCAAGAGGTGGCCATCAGGCCGGACCAGCAGAGCGCCGCTGGCACTGAGGCCCATCGCCGCCCCCCAGTCGCCCGACTTGGCACTGAAATCGGTGCCTTCGACCAAGACCGACAAAGGAACATCCGAGCCCTCAGCCAAGGCCGTCCAAGCGGCGTGATCGGGTCCGGTCAGCAGGACAAAGCGGTCGGGCTGGCTGAGGCTCAAGGTCGTGCCGCCGTCGCTCAAGAGAACGTGGGGTAAGCGGGCGCCGACGGCGACCTTTTGGCTAAATTCACTGATGGGGAGTTGATCGTCTTCCTTGAGGGCGTCGCCATAGGCAAAACCAAGCTGCAGGCGCAGGCTATCAAAATGGTCCTTCTGGAACATCACCGCCGCATCGACAGCCGCGCGCTTTTCAGGATCGGACAGCCGCTCGTAAAAGACCTCGGGCTCGACCGTGGCTCCATAGCCATAGCCCAGCGCCTCGAACAGCATGCGGATCCGCATCGCGTTCATGACACTTTGGCCCATATTGGCATCGGCAATGGCGCGGCGCTCTTGGTCATAGCTGTCCAAGATCTCAGGGCTGCCCCAGCCCGCCTCGATGGCCGCGATCTTCCAAGCCAGATTGTCGATATCGCCAATGCCGGTATTGAGCCCTAGCCCGCCGGTCGGGGGAAAACGGTGCCCAGCATCACCGACGAGGAACACTTGCCCCTCACGATAGCGCCGCGCCACCTGAGCCGACATGACCCACGGCCGCTTGCCCTTGATCTGAAGGTCGGGAATGTCAGCGCCGACTGCGCTCTCAACCAAGCTGCGGCAGAGGTCATCGCTATAGTCTTCCGGCCGATCCTCTGGGCTACAGGGGGTCATCATCACCCAGGTCTTACCAATATCGTAGGCGATCAAGACGCCATTGGGTCCAGGACCGAAGAGGAAATAGAGGATGGCGGGACGATCGCCGACCTGAGCTCGCAGATCGGCCTCAAAGTGGATCATCATATTGTTGCCGATGCCGTCCATCCCATCCATGGGAATGCCAAGACTGTCGCGCACTGGGCTTCCGGCCCCGTCAGCGGCAATCAGATAGCGGCTACGGACGGTGATCTCTTGGCCCGTTTCGCGGTCCTTCAAGGTCGAGGTGACGTGACCTTCGCCCTGTTCACAGCCCAGCCATTCCAAGCCCTTGCGCACCTCAACGGTCGGCTGATGGGCAACGGCAGCCTCGAGCACGGCTTCGAAATTGGGTTGTTCGATATTGATCAGGGGCCAGGGTGTGACCTCGCGGACCGCCTCGTCCTGCCGCTCATAGGCCATGACCCCGATATCCGGCTTGCTGAGGGTCTCGACAAAGCGGACATAACG
>CAISGS010000105.1 GCA_903884915.1 uncultured Caulobacteraceae bacterium
CCTCTGGGGGAAGTGGCGCGCAGCGCCGTAGGGGGCCTCGTTTAAACCTTCGGCGCGCGACGAACCTCAACAACGCGCACGCGGGTGCCGTCGAGCACCAACGCCAACTCACCGCGCTTCAGCTTCAAGGCATCCGCGCCAAAGGCGTCATAGCGCCAGCCGGTCAAGGCTGGGCTGTCGGCATTGTCGTCATTAGCGATCTTTTCGAGGTCCGAAACGGTCGCGATCAGCTTGGACGCCACACCGGCATCTTCAGCCCGCGCCTTGAGCAAGACCTTCAACAGTTCGACCACAGCACCGGCCGCGGGCGATGGTGGGGTGCCATTGCGCTCGATCACGGGCGCATAGCCCTCAGGAGCCGACAGCCCCATCTTGATCGCATCGAGCAGATCAGGACCATAACGCGATCCAGCAAAGCCCTTGGGCACCGAGCGCAGGCGGTTCAAGCCGTCAGCATCGGTCGGGGTCTGGGTCGCCAACTCATCGATGGCGTCATCTTTTAGAATTCGTCCACGCGGCTGGTCGCGATTTTGCGCCGTCCGTTCGCGCCAAGCCGCAACGGCCTTAAAGACCGACATATATTTGGCATTGTGTTTGCGAGGCTTTAGCCGCCGCCAAGCCTTTTCCGGATCGACATCATAGAGGGCCGGATCGATCTGGGCGGCCATCTCTTCGGAGACCCAAGCCAAACGCCCCTGCTTCTCCAGACGCGACTTCAGATCGGGGAACAGCTTGGCCAGATGGGTCACATCGGCCAGGGCATAATCAAGCTGCGCCTCGCTCAAGGGGCGGCGGCTCCAGTCGGTAAATCGGCTCGACTTGTCCAGATCGATTCGCAGCATGTGGCGCACAAGCGCGTCATAGGCGATCTGCTCGCCAAATCCCGCCGCCATACCGGCGATCTGAGTATCGAACAGCGGCCTCGGCATCGCGCCCAGATTGTTGAAGATCTCCACATCCTGCCGCGCGGCATGGAAAACCTTCTCGATTCGCTCGTCTCGGAGCAGATCAAGGAAGCAGGACAGGTCCAAACCCTCGGCCAGCGGGTCAATGACCGCTGAATCCTTTGGCCCAGCCGCCTGGATCAGGCATAACTTCGGCCAGTAGGTTGTTTCCCGCATGAACTCGGTGTCGACGGCGATAAAGGGCGCGTCAGCGAGAAGCTTGCAGAAGGCTTGCAGTTCGGCGGTGGTGGTTATTGGCGTCATAGGCTAGCTATAGCCCGGCCAAGCGCCCTCCGTACAAGGGCGACGCGATAAATTATGTGTTTTTTCCGCTGAAAAGCGGTTCAGGGAATGTTTGAACCATGAGCGAACGGCCCAATGGCCTTACCTACGCCCAAGCTGGGGTAGATATTGATGCTGGCACCGCCCTTGTCGAGGCCATCAAACCCTTGGCTAAGGCGACTCGCCGCCCGGGTGCGGACGCCGCGCTGGGGGGATTCGGCGCGCTATTTGACCTCAAGGCCGCGGGCTTTGTTGATCCTTTGCTGGTCTCGACCACGGACGGAGTCGGCACCAAGCTGAAAATCGCCATTGAAACGGGTCGTCACGAGACGGTCGGCATCGATCTGGTCGGTATGTGCGTCAATGACCTGTTGGCCCAAGGCGCTGAGCCGCTCATGTTCCTCGACTATTTTGCCACCGGCAAGCTGGACGTGGTGGCCGCGACCGCCGTGGTCAAGGGCATTGCCGAGGGCTGCAAGCAGGCAGGAGCGGCTCTGGTCGGCGGCGAGACGGCTGAAATGCCCGGCATGTATGCCGGCGGTGACTATGATCTGGCCGGTTTCTCCATCGGCGCGGTCGAGCGCGGCGCGGTCCTGCCGCGTCTAGACGACCAAAAGGCCGGGGACCTGCTGATCGGTATCGGCTCTGACGGTCCCCACTCGAACGGCTATTCACTGGTGCGCCGCGTGGTCGAGCGGTCGGGCCTTAGCTGGAACGACGCGGCCCCTTTCGCCCCCGGTCAGACGCTGGGTGAGGCCCTGATGACCCCGACCCGCATCTATGTGAAGAGCGTTCTGCCGCTGATCAAGGCGGGCCTGATCAAGGGCGGCGCGCACATTACCGGCGGTGGTCTGATCGAAAACCCACCCCGCGCTATTGCCGAGGGCCTAGAGCCGCAGTTCGACTGGAACGCCTGGCCTCTGCCGCCGGTCTTTGCCTGGATGCAGGAGGTAGGCGGCCTGTCCGATCACGAACTGCGCCGGACCTTTAACTGCGGCGTCGGCTTTATGCTGATCGTCGCCGCCGAAGACGCCGAGCCGATCTTGGCCGCTCTGCTCAATGCCGGTGAGAATGCCTTTGTCTGCGGGCAACTGATCCAGCCATGAGCAAGGCGCGCGTCGCTGTCCTGATCTCGGGCCGGGGCTCCAACATGGCCGCGCTGATTGAAGCGGCCAAGGAGCCGGCCTATCCGGCTGAAATTGTGTTGGTTCTGTCCAATATTGCCGATGCAGGCGGCTTGGATATTGCCCAAGCCGCTGGGATCGAGACCGCTGTTATCGCCCATGCGCCCTTCGGCAAGGACCGCGAGGCCCATGAGCGGATGATCGATGCGCGTCTGCGCCAATCGGACGTCCAGATCGTGGCTCTGGCGGGCTATATGCGGGTCCTGACGCCCTATCTGGTTGAAACCTGGGCGGGCCGGATGATCAACATCCACCCCAGCCTCCTCCCCGCCTTCCCCGGCCTGCACACCCACCAACGCGCTCTGGAGGCTGGCGTGGCCAAGCATGGTTGCACGGTCCATCTGGTGACCTCAGGCGTCGATGAGGGCCCGATCCTTGGCCAAGCCGAGGTTGATGTGCTGCCAGATGATGATGAAGATCGCTTAGGCGCGCGGGTGCTCGAGCAGGAACATCAACTCTATGCGCGGTGTTTGGCGGATTTGGTTAGGACGTTGGGGGTTTAAAGCGATTTCCTTGGGCTTCGACAAGCTCAGCAGGAGGGAGACTGTTAGGGCCGCGCTTTCCCATTCATCCTCATCCAGAGCTCGTCGAAGGACGAGGATGTTACACGAACGATCCGGCGGTTTGTAAGGGTCTGGGTCCCCG
>CAISGS010000106.1 GCA_903884915.1 uncultured Caulobacteraceae bacterium
GCTCCCGCCGTCCACGCCACGCGCCGTGCTCTCGCCACATCTCCAAACCCGATGGCGAGGCCAACCATTGGAATGGAGGCGACCCCCACGGAGAAGGCGATGGGGACGAGTAGAAACTCCAACCGCGCGCCGATCCCATAGCCCGCCAGATTTTCAACGCCAAAGCGGGCGGCAATGGCCGTCACGATCAAGATTGTCCCGATGGTCTGGATCGGTGATAGCAGCGCTGGGGCACCGACGCGGAGAATGTCCGCAAAGAGGTCACGCCGGATTGGACCCAAAAACCTGAGACGCACCTTGGCTGTGGATGATCTCAAGAGACCAAACAGCAAGACCACACTGACCGCCGATGTGATGATCTGCGCCAAGCCAACACCGACAATGCCAAGCCGAGGCGCTGGACCCCAACCAAAACAGAGGGTGCCGCCCAACAGAATCTGGACCAAGGCCCCACCCATCATGACCGCAGAGGGACCGATCATATTGCCAGACCCCCGCAAGATCGAGGCCAGGATGTTCATCATCCAAAGCAGGGCGGCGGCGGAAAAGACCACACCCGCATAGAGGACTGCAAGCTTCAAGGTCTCGCCCCGCCCGCCCAAGAGATAAAAGATCGGATTGCCGAACCCGACCAATAGGACCGTGAAAAAAAGCCCCATAGCCAGGCCAATAATGACCGAATGGAGAGCTAGTCGCTCGGCCCGTTCCACATCGCCTGCGCCCAAGGCCCGGCTGATGGCCGAAGACACACCCCCGCCCATAGCACCCGCGCTCATCATGCCCATCAGCATGATCAAGGGCAGGACCAGAGCCGAGGCCGCGAGGGCACCGATGCCCAACTGACCCAGATAGACGGTCTCGGTGATGGACACCACCGTTGTCGCCATCATCCCCAGAAGGTTTGGCGCTGCCAGCTTGGCCAAGGTCGACATGACCGGTGCGACCAGCAGGGGATGCACGGCGGGGGCGTCGCTCGCTTGCGGCGACAGGGGTTGGGTCTGTGTCATTCCAAGGCCAATCGCGCTCTGGTGAATATAGGTTGGCCTATCGATCACACGGCCCGCCGGGGCCGCATGATCGCAAGACTATGGGGTCGGCCCGTTTAGAACCGCTGTGCCCCATCGAGACGGATGGTCGTGCCATTGAGGAAGTCGTTGGCCACGATATGAGCGGCAAGGATGCCGTACTCGTCCGGATCGCCCATGCGGTGAGGGTTCGGCACCATCGGTCCCCATTTGGCTTGAGCCTGCTCGTCGGTCATGACGCTCGAATAGGCCAGCGTCAGGAAGGTGCCCGGGGCAATCGAGACAGCACGGATACCGATGGGGGCAAGGTCGCGGGCGATGGTCAAGGTCATGCCGATGATCCCGCCCTTGGCCGCCGAATAGGCCGCCTGCCCGGCCTGACCCTCATAGCCTGCAATAGAGGCGGTGTTGATGATCACGCCGCGTTGGTTGGAATCCTGAGGCTCATTCTTGGCCATGGCTTCTGCCGCGATGCTGGTCACGGCAAAGGCGCTGTTGAGATAGACATTCACCGTATGGGCAAACTGGGCCAAGGGCAGACGGATGCCTTGGCGATTGACGACGCGGGCAGGTCCGGTCGAGCCGGGGGCACGCGGTCCGCCATGAACCACCACGGCGGCGCGCAAGGGACCGAGATTCACAGCCGCCTCAACCGCCCGCTCAATCGAGGCCTCATCCATAATGTCGGTGCGCATATAGATCGAGCCATTACCCAGCTCCTTGGCCAAGGCCTCGCCGCGCTCGTCGGCGACATCGGCAATGACCACCTTGGCCCCCGCCTGAGCCAGACGCCGCGCCGTCGCACTGCCAAAACCGCCTGCGCCACCCGTGACCAAGGCCGAAGCCTGAGTAAGATCGACCATCATTTTCTCCCATTGGATCCGGCAGCGTCTGATTGCACCGCTCGTTCAAAACTCATGTTGCGCGACGGATGCGGCGCGGGCAAGCCCCGTTCAGGGCTGATAGTCTTGCCAGAGCCACGTCAAGGCATCGGGCAAGGTATGGTCCAAGACCCGTGGGTCGGCGTGACGCCCCCCGCGTGAGAGGGTGAAGCGATAGTTATAGCCCTTAGCCGCCAAGGCTGCGGCCATGCGCTGATTGGCTAGCGGCCAGTTGTGCCACGTCTCTTCAGGATCATCGGGATGAAGGTCTTGCTCGCCGACCTCTAGCCAGATCCGCAAGGGCTTGGGCTCGGATTGGGGAATGAAGGTCGCGTGATATTCCCAAGCGCCGCGAGGGCTTTCCGGATTGGGCGGGGACTGCTGGTTCACATAGGTGCCCGAATAGGACAGGACCCGGCGATAGCGCTCAGGATGGAACCAGGCCATCGTAAAGGCGCAGGCCGCCCCTGAACTGGCCCCCATCACCGCGCGTCCATTGGGATCGGTCGTCAAGGTAACGCCCGTCTCTTGCCCAACGCGCGGTAGAAGCTCGGTCTCCACAAACTCACTATAGCGGCCAGACAGGGTGTCATATTCCAGACCCCGTTGAGAGCCCTGCGCATCGCTGCCGCCACTGTCGAGCATGATCGCGATCATGGGCGGCACACGGCCAGAGGCGATCATCCGGTCCAGCACCTGGGGCATGCGAGACTGATAGAAATAGCCGTCCTGAACCAGAATGAACGGGGCCGGGGTCCCCGCCACATATTGGGCCGGAACATAGACCCAGACTGTCCGACGGTAGGGGGCTGGCTCTGATTGCTCGTGTTCCAGCGCCGCCATGCGGTTGCCATAGGCGTCGCGGCGTTTGGTAATCTCATTATTGATCCGCCGGATGCCGGGATAGATTTTGCTGTCTCGCGACTCCATCACAAAGGCATAGACCTTGCCGCAGGGCGCATCGGCAGGACCGGACAGGTCAGGCTCGAACCTTGGCCCAATTTCGAAGTCCCCATTGGCGAGCGGATCAGGCGTGGTCATGCGGGGGTCCTCGCGAGGGCTTGCCGATAGGGCGTCAGGTCCCATCCCGGATATCGCACCTGAGCCATAGCTAAGGTGGTCTCGGTCCAGAACGGATGGCCCGGCCGCTTGACACCCAGACAGGCCAGTTGATCGGGCGTCGCATGGTTGAAGATCTGACCCCAAGGCAGCAGGTGATGATAGGGCCAGGCCGTATAGCCGATAGAGTCATCATCGGCCCGCTTGAAGCAGGCCATGACCGCATAGCGCACGCCGCCCGGCTCGGTCAGGTTGGTGCCGCGATGGAAGACATCAATGGCATAGGGGACGGCGGTCCCCGCCGGTGAGGCACTGGAGCGGCCCAAAGGCATCAGGGCCTTTTGCAGACCCGCTTGGAAATCGCCCTGATAGACCAAGGTTCCGTCCGGGCCGGTCACCGTCTGGCTATCAGGGCGGGTGACATAGTGCATGGCCCCCAAGGCGTCGGAGACATCAGTGAAATAGGAGATCACGGTCACAGCGTTCTTGGTCGTGTCGTCCGACGGCACGGTCAAGGTGTGGTTGACGAAATCACAGTGGAACGGCTGATCATAATCGGCGTCACCGGTAAACTTAGCCCAGGCCTGACACTGGTAGAGATGGACCTCATCACTATTCAGCGCGGCCCTAGCAAAGGCGATCAGGGCCGGATGGAGGCCGATCAGGTTTAGGGCCGGTGAACAGTCAAAGGGGATCGAGTTGAGCGTCTTGAACTGAGCGCCATTGAACCGGCCGATCTCTTCACCCTTTTTGCGGTCGACAGCCTCGTCCGCGCCGGACGTGCGGCCAAAGACGGTTTCAAAATCAGCCCGGACGGCGGCGATCTCTTCGGCCGTATAGAAGTCCTTGATCAGGGCCACGCCATCGCGCTGCCAAGTGGCCACATCCACGGCCTTAAACCGCTCATCTTGTCGTGCCGTCATCTGTCTCGCGCTCATCAGGGGCAAAGGAGGTTCGAAGGACTAGCCTGACGCTAAGCGGCTTGAGGTGCAAGGCCCATAAC
>CAISGS010000107.1 GCA_903884915.1 uncultured Caulobacteraceae bacterium
CCCGCCCAGTCGATCCTCTGGCCCCTGTTCATGACCTCGTTCGTGATCGACGACTTCTTGGCCGACAATCGCTTTTTCGAAGCCGAGCAGGTCGTTATATCCAGCGCCTCAAGCAAGACCTCGCTGGGTCTGGCCTTCACCCTCAAACAGGCCGCGCGCGATGGGATTGCCATTGTTGGCCTGACCTCAAAGGCCAACATCGCCTTCGTCGAGGCGACGGGCTACTACACCAAGGTCGTAGCCTATGAAGACATTACCGCCCTGCCCCTGATCGCCTCGGTCTTTGTCGATATGGCGGGTGGCGGCTCGGTTCTGGCAGCGGTTCACAACCATTTCGCAGACAAGATGACCTATTCCTGTTCGGTCGGAGGCACCCACTGGGAAGATCGCGTCGTCACCAAGGGCCTACCCGGTCCACGTCCGACCCTGTTCTTCGCCCCCGCCCAGATTAAGAAACGCCACACCGACTGGGGTCCGGGCGGTCTGGATCAGAGGGTTGCTGGCGTCTGGAACGCCTTCCTTGCCGATATTGATCGCTGGCTCAAGATCAGCGAAGGCCGAGGTCCTGAAGCCGTCGAGGCCATCTATCACGAGGTCCTAGAGGGCAAGTCTCGTCCCGAGCAGGGCCATATGGCCAGCGTCGCGGTCTAGCGCCAGCCCGTGCCCACCCCCGCCGATGAGATCTTGGTCGATGCGCGCGGCCATCGTTGCCCCGTCCCAACCTTGCGGCTGCGCAAGGCGGTTGAGCAGGCAGCGCCGGGTCAAAGGCTGCGGCTCTTGGCCGATGATCCCCTCGCCCGCATCGACGTGCCCCATCTGGCCAACAGTCTGGGCCTCGTAATCCTTGAGGCCCCCGCAGACGGTGCCGCCCTGAACTTCCTGATCCAGAAGCCCTAATGCCAAAACGGCGCGCCGGTGAAGGCGCGCCGCCAGGAGGAGGCCAAGGTTGGGTTTGGGGTCCTGTGGGTCACTGACCCCGCGAGGGACATGGGGCTGGGTCAGCGACCGTCCTTAGGATTAGGCCTCTCAAGCTGAACCGTACCTGAACCTATCGTTCAGGCAGCCGTCGCCTTGTCAGCCGCCTTGCGGGCACTCCACGCGGCAATCGCCTCTCGGGAATTGACGGATTCCTCGATCATGATCCGATCATGATCTTGAGTACGGCAGGTAATTTCTAGCGGCAAGCCATTGGGATCAAAGAAGTAAATAGATTCGACGAAATGGTGATCAATGGGACCAAAACACTTGACCTTGGCGTCGTCTAGACGGGCCTTGTAGGCCATCATCTCTTCGCGGCTGGAGGCCTCCATCGCGATATGGAGGTCAAAGCCGGACTTGATCTTGAATTTGCTCTCGTCTGAGCCCTCGGGCATGTCGAAAAAGCCGACGAAGTTGCCGTCCGCCATCTCAAAGAACAGATGCATATAGGGCAAGGCCTTGCCGGTCCCCGGCTCCTCCTCGATGACCAAGGCCGCCCTTAGCGGCAAGCCCAACACATCCTGATAGAAGGCGCGGGTCTCTTCGGCATCGCGGCAACGAAAGGCGCTGTGATGGACACCCTTCAAAAGCGGTAGGGACTGGGTCATGGCAAAACTCCCTGGGTTGGCTTGGTGATCAGCCTTGGGCTGAGGATAGATCGATCCCCAGCCCAAAGACAATGACCTTGCCGTAAGGCCTAGGCCGCGCCGGATGCCTTCAAGGCCTCAATCTCAGCGCTGGCAAAGCCCCAATCGGCCAGAGCCGTTTCAGTGCTTGAGCCAATTGCCGGTGGCGGACCTTGGATCGCGCCGGGCGTGGCCGAGAAGCGCGGGGCTGGCGCAGGCTGAACCACACCAGCGATCTCGACAAAGGTCTGACGCGCGACATTGTGGGCGTGCTTGGGGGCCTCATCCAGATCGAGCACGGGCGCGAAACAGACGTCCGTGGCCTCCATCAGGTCGCACCATTCCTTCTGGGTCTTGGTGGCGATAACAGCGGCCAGCTTGGTCTGAAGCTCAGGCCAGTCCTTGCGGCTCATCTGATTGGCGAAGGCTGGATCGGTAATGCCGGTCTTTTCCATCAACAGGGCATAGAACTGCGGCTCGATCGAGCCAATCGAGACCCACTTGCCGTCGCTACACTGGTAGGTGTCATAGAAGTGCGCCCCGCCATCGAGCAGGTTGGTGCGGCGATTGTCCTGCCAAGCGCCAGCGCCCTTAAAGCCATAGAACATCGACATCAGCGAGGCGGCACCATCGCTCATGGCGCAGTCAATCACCTGACCCTGGCCAGAGGCGCGGGCATGGATGACCCCGGCCAAAAGACCGAAGGCCAGATAGAGCGCACCACCGCCGAAATCACCGACCAGATTGAGCGGCGGAATGGGCTTGTCCTTGGTGCCGATGGCATGGAGCGCCCCGGTGATGGCGATATAGTTCATGTCGTGACCGGCGGCCTGAGCATAGGGACCAAACTGACCCCATCCGGTCATGCGCCCAAAGACGAGCTTTGGATTGCGCTTCAGGGCCACTTCTGGACCAAGGCCGAGCCGCTCCATGACGCCCGGACGAAAGCCTTCGAACACCGCATCGGCGGTCTCGAACAGCTTTAGGCAGGCTTCGATGGCTTCCGGCGACTTCAGGTCCAAAGCAATCGACCGTCGGCCACGACTGGTCACATCGGCGGGCGAGGCCCGGCCACTGCCCTTACGGTCAATACGGACCACATCCGCGCCCAGATCGGACAGCAACATGCCGCAGAAGGGCCCCGGGCCGATCCCGGCAAATTCAACGATCTTCAATCCTGACAAAGGCCCAGAAGCCATGATGTTTCTCCCTGTTCTTTTCTAATCTTTAGAAGGTTTATCGCGGGCGTGTAGCCCTGCGACGTAGATATCTCGTGCCAGCTATGGGTTAGACATATTGCCCGTCATCGATCGTGATGACCGAGCCGGTCATACCGTTGGCACCGGGTCCGCACAGGGCCATGAAGACAGCATCTAGGTCAATGTCGAGCATCAGGCGCCGACGCGGGAAGCTCTGCACCTGACGCTTGCCGCCCTCGGTCTTGAACCATTCCTCATTGATCGCTGTCTCGATAAAGCCGGGACACAGGGCGTTGACGGCAATCAGCTTGCGCGCCCATTCACGCGACAGGCTCTTGGTGATGCTGATCACAGCGGCCTTGGAGGCGCAGTAGGCTGGAACGCCCGGCAGGACGTTCATCCCGGCGATGGAGGCGATATTGACGATCCGCGCCCTGCCCGCCTCGGCCACACCGCTAGCGATCATGCGGGCTGCGGCTTCGCGAGCAGCAAAGAACACGCCGCGCGTATTGACGGCAAAGGTCGCGTCCCAGTCCTCAATCGAGATGTCAAGCGCGCGGCCTTCACCGGCGACACCGGCATTGTTGATCAGGATAGAGAGGGCCCCGAGCGCGGCCTGCGCCTCGTCCAGCGCTGGACCAATCGCTGCGGCATTGGCCACATCTAGGGGAATCGCAACGGCCTGACCGCCCGCGGCCTTGATTTCAGCCACCACGGCGTCCAATCGATCCGTCCGCCGCGCCATCAGGGCGACCGAGGCCCCCGCCTCCGACAGGATCTTGGCAAAGCGAACGCCCAAGCCACTGGAAGCGCCCGTGACGACCGCTACCTGACCGGCCAACATCTTGGTCTGCATATCCAACCTCTCCCTAACCATCATCGTCACCCTATCGCGAGATGCGGGCTTTGCTAGGGTCCTGTTAGCGACTCTGCGCCTAAAAGGTAGCCTTAGGACGCGCGCGCTGGAATGGTGTCGTGGCGTCAAGGCGAGAGGTTATATCGTGGCGGTTCAGCCCCGTGTGTTGATCATGTCCGAAAATAGCCCCCTCCTTGGTCCCTTGACCGAAGGTATGGAGCGGCTGGGCTGGGCGGCGCGGATTACGGCCAGCGAGGCTGAGACCCTTCAAGCGCTGCTCGACCTGCCAATCGCCGCCGTGATCCTAGACCTGTCCGCCTCAGACCATGACGGCCAGACCGAAGCGATCGCGCGCCGCCTCAAGGCCGCCGTTGCGCCGCGCCAACTGCCCATCATAGCCCTCGGAACCCCAGACGGCCTTCTTGAAACACCGGCCTTTGATCTGGTGCTCGCCCCGCCCCTGCACCCTGCCCAAGCGGTCATGCATATTGAGGCCTTGGTGCGCAGTGCCATTGCCGATGAAGAGTTCGACCTGCGCCAAAAGACCTTCGCCGGGCGCGGCAAGGGCTTGGAGCGCCCGCTCGATCGAAAATTGCCCGTACGCATTTTGGCCATTGGTGAGCCCGCGCCGCAGTTTCTCGCCCTATCCAACATGCTGACCAAGGCAGGGGCCGAGGTTGTCGGGGCCTTCACCGCCTATACCGCCTTCGACTATCTGCATGAGCAAAATTTCGATGCGGTGGTCATGTGGGGCGGCACCAATGCGACCGAGGCCCTGTCCATTGCGGGCGGCATGAGACGCAATACGCGCCTGTTTCACGTCCCCATAATGCTCTGCAGCGCCGCAGCCGATAGCGTCAGCGCGACAGAGGCGTTTAATCGCGGGGTGTCGGACCTGGTAACCCCTCATGTAAACGAGCGCGACACGGCCCAGCGGATCTTGGAATTGGCCAGAGCCTATCGCCGCCAGACCGCCATTCGCACAGCCTTAGACCGAGGCCGCGCCTCGGGCCTCATGGATGAGGCAACAGG
>CAISGS010000108.1 GCA_903884915.1 uncultured Caulobacteraceae bacterium
ATCTCAACCAGCGGCGCGTGACGAAGGCCTCGCCCCGGCGCCAGCAACGAAACCGCTTCAAGGAGATTGGTCTTGCCCGCCCCATTAGGGCCATAGAGATAGACCGCCCGTCCATCCAAGGACAGGCTGGCGCGCTCATAGGAGCGAAAGTCCGTAACCGTCAGACGGCGCAGGGGCCGTCTTGGGGCGACCTGCGCCTCTAAGGTCATGGGTGACGCTGCGATCAAACCCGCAGCGGCATCAGCACGTAGCGCACGCCCGCATCGGCGGGGTCGAGCACGAGGGTCGGCGAGGCGGGATCAGCAAAGCGGAACTCGGCCGTATTTTCCTGAATCTGACCGGCGACATCGAGCAGGTAGCGGGCATTGAAGCCAATCTCGAAGCCTTCGCCCTCATAGTCGACCTCGACCTCTTCGACGGCCTGACCGGCTTCCATATTGCGCACGGTCAAGATCACGCGTCCGGGCTCAACCGCCATCTTCACCGAGCGGGACTTCTCCGCCGAGATGGTGGCCACGCGGTCAACGGCGGCGGCAAAGAGGGCATTATCGACGATCAGGACGCGGTTATTGTCGCGCGGAATGACCCGGGCATAGTCAGGGAACGAGCCATCAATGACCTTGGAGGTCAGGGCCGCACGGCCGAAGTTGAAGCGAACCTTGGCGGGCGACAGATGCAGCTCAACCGTCTCGCCAGCCGTTTCCAAGAGGCGGCGCGCCTCCTGAACGGTCTTGCGCGGCACGATCACGCCGGGCGAGCCTGCGGCTCCCTCAGGCGCTGGCATTTCGGCCAAGGCCAGACGGTGTCCGTCGGTGGCCACAGCGCGCAGCTTGGTCTCGCCGTTCTCGACCACCGTGTGCAGATAGAGGCCATTGAGATAGTATCGGGTCTCTTCGGTCGAGATTGCAAAGCGGGTCTTGTCGATCAAGCGCATCAGATCGCCCGTATCGACCAACAGGTGGCTCGACAGGCCTTCGGACGACATGACCGGGAAATCACCCGCAGGCAGGACCGGCAGATTAAAGCGCGAGCGGCCCGCCGACACGGTCAGGCGCGGATCGTCACCGTCGAAGGACAGCTCGACCTCGGCGCCATCCGGCAGCTTGCGGACAATTTCGTAGAGGGTATGGGCCGGGGCGGTGATCTGACCGGGGACCTCGACACGGGCCGAGACCTCGTCGGTGATCTCCATATCCAGATCGGTGGCCGAGAAGGTCAGGGCCCCGTGGCTGGCCGACAAAAGGACGTTGGAGAGAATGGGTATGGTGTTGCGGCGCTCAACAACGCTTTGCACATGTCCCAGAGCCTTGAGTAGGGCTGCCCGTTCAATAGTCAGCTTCATCTTGTCTTCCGATCCGCAGGCCCAGGGAAATCGCCCCTAAGGCCATGAGAAGTTCATCCCTGCGGAACGACCGGAAAGGATGAGAATCCCGTCGGCAGGGTTACCGAGATTAGCTGAAATGACGCGTTGGGGAAGGGGGGCGAGCGCGGAATCTCGCTCTGCTCCCCCAAGGTTAACAATTTCTTTAGCCGCGGAGCTTGCGGGTAAGGGTTTCGAGGTCGCGCGCCAACTGAGGATCTTCGGCGCGGAGGGCCTCAATACGGCGCACCGCATGCAAAACCGTCGTGTGATCACGGCCACCAAAGCGGCGTCCGATATCGGGCAAGGAGCGCGTGGTCAGCTGCTTAGCCAGCCACATGGCCGCCTGCCGGGGACGGGCGATGGAGCGATTGCGGCGCTCAGAAATCAGGTCAACCTGTTTGAGGCCAAAATGCTCAGAGGTGGCCTTTTGGATATCATCAATGGTGATGCGCTTTTCCCCGCCGCGCAGATGCGGGCGAAGGATGGCCTGGGCCTCGTCCAAGGTCAGGCGAGATACGCCTTCACCAACGCGGGCCACCAGGGTGTTGAGCGCCCCCTCCAATTCACGCACACTTTCGGTAAAGCGGTC
This sequence comes from uncultured Caulobacteraceae bacterium, assembly GCA_903884915.1. Taxonomy (GTDB): domain Bacteria; phylum Pseudomonadota; class Alphaproteobacteria; order Caulobacterales; family Caulobacteraceae; genus CAISGS01. The sequence continues at coordinate 1,953 of CAISGS010000108.1, forward strand.
GGCGAGAAATTGCAGAACCTCTGGGCGAGCGTTGGCGCCGATCAGACCCTGCTGGCGGCCCAGCAGGTCCAGCTTCTTTTCCAAGATACCGAGGCGAAGGGTACGGTCGGCAGGCTCGATACCGCAGACCAGACCGGCTTGCAGGTGGGAGCGCAGGCGCGCATCGATCTCGTCAAGGGCCGCAGGGGCCCGATCCGAAGAAAATACCACCCGGCGACCATCTTCCATCAGGGCGGTCAGGGTGTGGAACAACTCCTCTTGGGTCGACTGTTTGCCACCGACAAAATGGACATCATCGATCAACAAAAGGTCAGCCGCGCGGAGCTCTTCCTTAAAGGCCGCCGTCTGCTTGTCCATCACCGCGCGCACAAAGGTCGACAGGAACCGTTCAGCGGTCAGATAGATGACCCGCTTGTCCGGCGCCGTCCGCATGGCCTCCCAGGCCATGGCATTGAGCAGGTGGGTCTTACCAAAGCCATAGGGCCCATGGATCAGGACGGGATTGAAGTGCCCATCACTCCAAGAGGCCACCCGCTTGGCAACCGCGAGGGCAAATTCATTGGCTGGCCCGGCGACAAAGCTGTCGAAGGTGAACCGTTCTTGCAGACCGGCCATCCGAGGCGCGCGCACATCGCCTGAAACGGTCGGCGTCGATGAGGTCGGCATGTCCGACGAGACGGGCTCGATAATTTCGATCAGATCTTGGTTGGCCAGATCCAAGCTGGCGCTGGCGGCCTGACGGGCAGCACCGGCCAAACCGACATCGGCTTCAAACTCGACGCGTGACTTAAGATCCAAGCGACGGCCTTCGGGATCATTCATCGCCCAAAGTTCACAAATTCTGCGCCAAGCATTGCGGCGGATCCAGTCCCGCGCAATGCCAGTTGGCGTCACAATGACAAAATGACCACTGCTGGATTCGCGCAAGGCTGCTTGAGACAGCCAAGAGCCGTAGGTGTCGTCGCCCAATTCAGATCTCAAAGCCGCGCAGGCTCGGTTCCACAGGGTTCCTGCCTTTGTGTCCGTTGGGGACTCCGCCTGAATCTGAATTGCCGCCCCCTTTGAAACCGTCATAAACCCGCCCCGTCAGCCATTCGAATCTCATCCCAAGGATGAAATTTTAGTTCAACATCCCAAGGCTTTCTTTGTGGCTGAATACAGCGCAAAAGCCGCATTCAAAATCCAGCCGAAAACCCTGCCCTCCTCCGATTGATGAGGCCTGCTCAAAATAGAGGCCCCAATCCCTGCCAGCACCTAAGCGCGGCGGCAACTCGAAGATAAACCCAAAAAAAACATACGGTTACCCGTCGCAGAGCCGACTAGAGCTCCGCGTCGTCGTTTTCATCCGTGGTGAGATGGAAGACGTTAGTGGCCCAACCTTAGCCTCGCCGCCGTGCCGGTCAACGGGGATTCTTCGCATTTTCCGGTGATATTTTCATTGACTCTAAAAAGGTCCACAAATGCCAAGGGCTAACAAAAATGACTCTCTGTTCACGGCGCAATTTTTTCACGCAAACAAGCAAAAGCCGACGGCGCAGG
>CAISGS010000109.1 GCA_903884915.1 uncultured Caulobacteraceae bacterium
CTCATCAACGGCCTCTTCCGGTTTTGCACTGGATAACAGGGCCTTACCCGCAGCTTTTCGTAATGTGGTAGAGAAGCCGAGCAGATTGCGCAGGCCCTTTAGCGCCACGAGGATCGTATCATCCAGTTCGTTCGCGCGCTCGCGGGCGGGCAGGTCGGTCTCGTCATGGCTGATACAGGCGGCCATGTCGGTGAAGGGGATGGCATAGAATTCATAGTTACGGTGCTTGGCCCAGCGGCTCTCGGCCTCGGCCAGCGCCTGCTCCAGTGGCTCGACCCAGACATGGCGGTGCAGGCGGCGATTGGGCGTGGTGCGCAAGGTCGCCTTGGTGATGACCCCCAGCGCGCCGAGCGAGACCTTGGCCGCTTGGAAAATATCTGGCTCGCGGGTGGCGTCGCAATCGATCAGATCGCCGTTTGGTGTCGCCAAGGTCAGGGCCACCACATCGCCGTGGATGGCGGTCAGGGCCTTGCCCGTGCCGTGGGTGCCGGTGCCGAGCGCCCCGCCCAGAGACTGCTTATTGATGTCGGGCAAATTGGCCATGGCCCGCCCCTTGGCGGCCAGCTCTGGACCCAAGGTGCCCAGACGGGTTCCAGCCTGAACGATGGCATTGTCCCCTTGCCAGTCGACAATGCCAGACATCTGATCGAGCGAGATCATGGTCCCCGGCGTCACGGCCAGCGCGGTGAAGGAGTGCCCGGCTCCGACCACTCGGATCGGACCGGGCGCGGTCTTAAGGATGTGGGCCACCTCTTCGGCGCTGGTCGGGGCTAGGCGCGACTGGGGATAGCAATGCTGAATGCCCGACCAGTTGCGCCAGACCACCCGGCCTTGGTTGTCGGTCGAGGGCGGGGCCAGCGGTTCGGGCTTGTCGTGATTGGCAATAGCGACGGCGGCGACGCCTGTTCCTGCGACGGCGGCTCCGACCCCAAGGGCGGTTAGGGCGGTTCGGCGACTGATCATGGTTTCGGCTCCGGTTGATCGGCCAAGAAGCGGATCAGGGCTTGATGATCTTGAGGGGTGCAGGTCAAGCATTGGCCGCCCGCAGGCATGCCGCGATAGCCTTGCAGCACATGGTCGACCAGCACCGGCAGGCCCTGTTTCCAGCGCGGGTCCCAGGCGGCGTGATCGTGAACCAGCGGCGCGCCGGTCCCCGCCACCGCGTGACAGGCCTTGCAGGCGCTTTCATAAAGGCTGGCAATGCGAGGATCGGCCGGACGCAGGGCCAAGGCCTCTTGCGGTGTCGGGGCAGGGGGTACGGCCTTGCTACAGCCGCTGAGCAGCAATGCGCCGCCAATCAGCACCCCGCCAAAAAATCGCCCCTGAACCATCACCCATCCCCTTTTTGCCCCATCCTAGGGGGCATCGCAGCTTTGGCAACGGTTAGAGCGTTTGGACCCTAGAGGCCCGCTTGGCGCTTTGCGGCTGTGACGGTGTTTTGCAGCAGGCAAGCGACGGTCATCAGGCCAACGCCGCCCGGAACCGGGGTGATGGCGCCCGCGACCGCCTTGGCCTCGTCAAAGGCCACATCACCGACCACGCGTGTCTTGCCCTCAGCCGCCGCCACCGGATCGCGCGAGGGGACGCGGTTGATGCCAACATCGATCACGGTCGCGCCCGGCTTGACCCAATCGCCGCGCACCATCTCTGGACGGCCCACCGCCGCGACCAAAATATCGGCTTGGCGACAGAGGGCAGGCAGGTCGCGTGAGCGCGAATGGGCGATGGTGACGGTGCAGTCGGCCTGAAGCAGCAGCTGTGCAATCGGCTTGCCTACAAGGTTCGAGCGGCCAATGACCAGCGCATTAAGGCCGCGCAGATCGCCCAAGGTCTCTTTCAGCATGATCATCGAACCCAGCGGCGTGCAGGGCGTTAGGGCCGGTTGCCCATTGGCCAGCAGCCCGGCATTGACCACGTGCAGACCGTCAACATCCTTGGCCGGATCGATGGCGGCGATGACCTCATTGCTGTCCAGATGGTCAGGCAGGGGCAATTGCACCAAAATGCCATGGATCGGGATCGGCATTCAGCGCCTTGACGATGGCCACCAGCTCCCCTTGAGCCGTATCGGCCGGCAGGCGGCGGGTCACGGACAACATCCCGCATTCCTCAGTCTGCTTGCCCTTGTTGCGCACATAGATCTGGCTGGCCGCATCCTCGCCGACCAGCACGACGGCCAGACCCGGCGTCAGGCCATGCTTGGCTTTCAACTCGGCCACTTCGGCAGCGACACTGTCGCGCACGTTTTGAGAATAGACCTTGCCATCAATGATGCGCGCGTCGGTCATGGGCTCTCCAATCGGGAAGGCACGGCAGGCCAAGGCCCGCCGCAAAAGGGCTGGCGTCTAGTACGGTGATTGGGGGGCAGAGATCAACCATTCAACCGCTTTGACGCCCATTTGCCACCCATCCCCGCCAGACCCCTTGCCCCCCGCCCCACACCGCGATATAGGACCAGCCCTTCGCAAGAAGCGGACGCATAGCTCAGCGGGAGAGCACTGCCTTCACACGGCAGGGGTCGTAGGTTCAATCCCTACTGCGTCCACCATTTTTTTCAATGACTTAGGTGATTTCAGAAGTGGCTGCCGATAGATCGGTAAGCTAGAGGCAGGCTTTTGGTTTCGGGTGAAACAGAACCATGCCCCCTGCAACAGCCCCTTTAACTCCCGCCCCTCTCTTGCGTCTGTTTCGCATCTCAGCTTATGCGAGCGATCTCTCTGATCGGGGGGCGATCTATAGTCAATAAATCCCGGGCTCTCTACGCTGTCAGCGTAGTTCTCAATTGCCAAATGTGCGCAAACAGCGTACCTATCCCCAATGCAGTTTGACTGGCATGACCTTAAAAGCGCCCGGAACCTTGAGGAGCGTGGCTTCGGATTCGATTTCGCGGCGTTGATCTTCTTTGGTCGGGTTCTCGCGATGATTGACGATCGAGCAGACTATGGTGAGGTTCGGGTCAAGGCTATTGGCGAGGTCGATGCCACGGTGCTGGTGGTGATCTACACAGATCGAGACGATGTCCGCTGGATCATTTCGGCCAGGTTGGCAAACAAAAAGGAGCGCGCGCTATGGTTCGCATGACACTGGAACAGATCAGGGCCTCGAAGCCAAAAATAGATCTTACCAAGATCGCGGCCACTAGCGAGGCCGATATTGTCATCCATATGGCTGAAGATGGGGAAGATGCTGACCCGGCTCTTGACGGGTTCAGCGAAGAGCTTCCCCCTGCCCAGATTCGGGCGCGGATCGGCATGACCCAAGTCGAATTTGCCAAGATTTTGCAAATTCCTGTCGCGTCGCTTCGCAACTGGGAGCAGGGGCGGGTGCGTATCGATCCGGCCGCTCGCGCCTTGTTTCGGATCCTCAGCCGTGACCCTCACCATGCATTGATAGCGTTGGAGCCTGACCTTAAGGCTGGGTAATAGGGCGTTGGACCCGCAATCCTAAGCGACGCCCCCTACATCAACCCCTTCAACTCCTCGACCCGCCCTTGGGTCTGTTCCGTCTCACACCTTAGGCGGGCGGCTTCTTTGATGAGGGGGTCGGTGAAGGTTTCGGCGGCCTTGATGTTGCAGTCGGCGGTTTTCTTTTTGGCCCAGGCGCGTTGGATCTCGACATTTTGGGCGCGGACCGTGTCGGGCAGGGATTTCCAGACCTCGGCATAGGCTTGGATGGCCAGCTTGTTTTCGGCGGTGGCCAGTTCCAGATCGGCTTGGCTTTGGGCCTGTGTCTGTTGGTCGAGCAGGGCCTGTTGGGCGGCGGCGGCGGTGGCTTCGCTCTGTTGGTTGGCCTCAACCATCGGCAAGACCATGTGGGCGGCGATGATCTCACCCAGCGCATTGGCCACGGGCCCAAAGGCCTCGACCTCGCCATAGACCTTTTTCTTGTCGTCGGTCGGCTGGACCGAATAGGTCAGTTGATGGGTGTAGCTGTCGGCTGAGCGCTGGAGGCCGACCGCGTCGGTCAGGCTCGAGATCGACTGGAGCTGGTTATTGGTGTGGAACTTTTCGGCATCAGCAATCATGTTCAACGGCAGGACCAGCTTGACCGTCGCCGCGCAGCCGCGTTTGCTGCTGGCCTCGTCCTTCTTGGTGGTGCGGATGTCCTCAATCAGGATCTTGATCTGAGCGACCGTGGCCTTGATCTTGGCTTCGTTGGTGAGGGGCTCGTTGATCGCGATGCCGAGCTGATCGCGGGTCGCCTGAATGATTTGATCGGACAGAAGGCTGCTGATCACGGCCTGACCGGCGGCATTGTTACACTCAACGGCGCCGATCCTATTGCAACTGGCTAGGATTAAGGCTGCGCTGGCCATGGCGATGAGGCGGACGGTTTGCATCTATTCCCCCGAGAAACTCTGGCGATAGAGGTACCTCAGGGCCGCATAAATGCCAAGATGGCGGCGAGTTTGGCGCACTTGCGGCGGCTAGCGGATAAAGCCGCGGATCATGGGATGCAGACCTGCTGAGGCCTTGGCGGGGGCGATACGATCAACCTGGGTCAGGCCAAAGCGCGCGATGGGGTGCCCCTCGCCAGTGAGGAACTGAACCTTGCCCTGGTCGATATGCCAGAAGGCCGCTTTCGAAAGAGGACCATCCGGACATTCGCGGGCGACGACCTCCCAGGCCTCGACCTTGGCAATAGTGGCCGGGCGGAAGGTGAGCATCAGGCGGCAGGCGGGCGTGATTCCGGGCTCGGTCTGCCAATAGCCGCCCATGTCGCGCGCTTGGGTGATGGCGGTGAAGGGTTGCGTTGTCATGGCGGTTGGGCTCGGTCTGTGATGTGAAATTTGCGTTGGCACAAGCGATGCGCCAAACAGGCTTATGGCTGTGATAGTGGCTGCAATCATGTCACCGCTCCGCTTGAGTCCTTATAGGTTTTATGATGGACTTATCGTCAATTGGTATAAAATCTAAAATACGCGCTAAGGAGGATTTCTCATCATGGCCCAGCTTAGCACATTAGCGTATGACCATCGGCTCGAACTTGACAGTCTGGCCGAAGATTTTGGCGCAATTGCGGTCGAGAGCATTGCGGTCGTTCCAAGCCCCAAACCCTCATTTACGCACCAACAGGCCGGCGCGCAGATCGTGCGCGACAATGTCCGTTGGGTCGCTGATTTTGATGGGGTGACGCGGGTTAGCTATGCCTTCCGCAGCACCTATACCGATGCCTCGCCGCTGTCCTTCTCGAGATTTGACGAGGCTCAGATCGCAGCGACGACCGCTGCGTTACAATCCTGGTCTGACGTCGCCAATATCGTCTTTACCCGGGTTGGCGCGGGCACGACGGGAGATAATGCCTATGCCGACAATGCGACCATGCTGTTCGCCAACTATAATAGCGGTAAGTCCGATGGCGGTGCTGCCTATGCCTACTATCCGGGGAGCCGCTCCGACGGGTCCAATGCCGGAGACCTTTGGGTCAATCAGTTCGCCACGGGGAGCAACAGGCTCGGCTATCTGAGCTATGGTAATTTGGTTCTGGTCCATGAACTCGGCCATGCGATTGGGCTCAATCATCCGGGAGATTATAATGCCGGCGTAGGCGTGACCATCACCTATGCGGCGGATGCCGAATATGTCGAGGACAGCCGACAGTACACGGTCATGAGCTATTTCAGCGCCAGCAATACGGGCGGCACTGTGGTTGGATATTCGGCCGCGCCGCTGGTCGATGACATTGTTGCGGCTCAGTTGCTTTACGGTGCCAATATGTCGACCCGGACGGGCGACACGACCTACGGCTTCAACTCCACGGCAGATCGGGATTGGTTTTCCTGCACCAGCTCAGACGGTTCTGTCCGTTGGGTTATCTTCGCCGTCTGGGATGCTGGCGGCATCGATACGTTCGACTTTTCGGGCTATGGATCCGCCCAAAATATCAATCTACAGCAGGGGGCCTTTTCGGACGTCGGCGGCGCCGTCGGTAATGTCGCGATCGCGGTCAACACCGATATTGAAAATGCCATCGGTGGCGGCGGCAATGATAGCCTTAAGGGCAATGCACTCAACAATCGCCTCATCGGAAATGCAGGAGACGATAGCCTATGGGGAGGGGCCGGGGATGATGTCCTCTCTGGCGGCGCAGGGTCCGATACCGCCTCCTATGTGGGGGCGAGTAGTGCTGTCACAGTCAACCTAGCGCTCATCGCAGCGCAGAATACCGGCGGGGCTGGGACCGATACCCTGACCAGTATCGAGAACCTTATTGGCTCGAGCTATAATGACTTCCTGACCGGTACTGCGGGCGCCAATAGCCTCGATGGCGGGGCCGGAGACGACATCCTCGTTGGCGGGGCCGGTGATGATGTTTACGGCGTAGATTCGGTTGGTGATAGCGTTACGGAACTGGCCAACGAAGGCACCGATACGGTTCGATCAAGCATCAGCTATCGGCTCGGGGACAATCTTGAGAACCTGACCTTGCTCGGCATAGCCTCGATCGATGGGACGGGTAATGGGGCCAATAATGTTCTGATCGGCAATGAGGGGGCCAATCGTCTCGATGGCGGGGCCGGTGCGGACACCCTGTCCGGCGGGGGTGGAAACGACACCTATGTCGTCGATTCCGAAGGCGATACGGTTACCGAGCTGGCAAACGGTGGGATCGACAGCGTCTATTCCAGCCTTAGCTTCAGCCTCGGCGCCAATGTCGAAAATCTCGTTCTGACGGGCACGGCGGCGATCAATGGTACCGGCAATGGAGAAGCCAATATCCTGATCGGCAACAGC
>CAISGS010000110.1 GCA_903884915.1 uncultured Caulobacteraceae bacterium
AAACAAGGCCCCCTACGGCCCTTCGGGCCACTTCCCCCAGAGGGGGAAGATCTAGGACGGTAAATCTTCCCCCTCTGGGGGAAGTACCGGCGCAGCCGGGGTAGGGGGTCTTATCCGAACAGATCGTCGCTCGCTCGCTTGGCGCGGCGCCTGTCGTCGGGGGTTGAGCCATCTGTCCGCGTCCGGCGGCTGAGCAAGAAAATCGCGGACTCAGCGCGAAGATTTTCCATAAAGCTGCGCGGATTGATCTCCCGGACAGGCTGGCCCTCAGCCATAGCGCCCGCTGCCTCGATCTCCACGCCCAGTTCATCACACAGGTCGACAAAGTCACCGACCGTGCACAGATGGATATTCTGCGTCTCATACCAAGGCGTCGGCAATGACCCTGTCATGGGCATGCGGCCACCGGCCAGCAGGGCCCAGCGCACGCGCCAATGGCCAAAGTTCGGGAAGGAGACAACGGCTCGCTCGGCAATGCGCAGCAACTCTTCAAGCACCCGGCGCGGTTCACGCACCGCCTGCAGGGTCTGGGACAGGACCGCATAGTCGAAGGCTTGGGTCGGGAAGTCGGCAAGATCGCGGTCCGCGTCGCCTTGAACGACGGCGAGCCCACGTGTCAGGCAGGCCGCAACGCCGCTGGGGCTGATCTCCAGACCCCGGCCGTCGATGTTTTTTTCTTGGGCCATCATCTCGAGCAGCACGCCTTCGCCGCAGCCGATGTCCAGCACCCGGGTTCCGGGACGCACAAGCCGCAAGATCTCGCGGAAGTCTTCGCGCCGGCCGCTCATGGCTCTAGCCCTCGCGCCTTGGCGGCAGAGGACAAGAAACCGCCCAGCGCTGCCTCCATGATCGGCTCGTGCAGCAGGAAGGCATCGTGGCCCTTGTCACTCTCGATCTCGACAAAGCTGGCCCGCGCACCGGCCGCATTGAGGGCCCGAACAATGTCGCGGCTTTCGGTGGTCGGATAGAGCCAGTCTGAGGTGAAGGACAGGACGCAGAACCGAACATTGCGCGCCTTGCGGAAGGCCTCGCCCAAGACACCGCCGTGACTGGCGGCCAGATCGAAATAGTCTAGGGCGCGGGTGATATAGAGGTAAGAATTGGCATCAAACCGATCGACGAAACTGGCCCCCTGATGGCGCAGATAGCTCTCGATCTGAAAGTCCGCGTCAAAGCCCCAGGACACGTCAGCCTTCTTCAGCTCACGCCCGAACTTACGCTGCAGGGCGGGTTCGGACAGATAGGTGATGTGCGCGGCCATGCGGGCCACCGCCAATCCCTTTTCAGGGCGAGTGCCAAGGCGAGCATAGTCACCGCCGCGCCAGTCTGGGTCGGCCATGATGGCTTGGCGTCCCACCTCGTTAAAGGCGATATTCTGGGCCGTATGACGCGGCGCAGAGGCGATACAGATCGCCGAAAAGACCCGCTCTGGATATTCGGTGGCCCACTGCAGCGCCTGCATCCCGCCCATCGACCCGCCGACCACGGCAAAGAGGCTGGCAATGCCAAGCTGATCCATCAGCATGGTTTGAGCGCGCACCATGTCGCCAATGGTGATGACGGGGAAGGTCAGGCCCCAAGGCTGACCGGTCGCCGGATTGATCGACGAAGGACCTGTGCTGCCCATGCAGCCACCGATCACATTGGTACAGATGATGAAATAGCGCGAAGGGTCCAGCGGCCTGCCCGGTCCGATCAGTTGCGTCCACCAGCCAGGCTTGCCGGTCGTGGGATGGGGCGAGGCGACATATTGATCGCCGGTCAGGGCATGACAGACCAGCACCGCGTTGGAGCGGTCCTCATTGAGCGTTCCGTAGGTCTTGTAGGCGACTTCGAGGCCGACCAACTGCCCGCCGCCTTCGAGGCGCAGGGGCAGGGTCTCGGGGAAGCGCATGACGCCGCCGCCGCTCTCGACCGTGTCTATGAGTGATCCGGTTTCGGCCATGAGTGCGTTGGACCGCGAGGCAGCGTCCATGTCAACACCTGCACTTCGATCTCCGATGCTTGTGCGCCCTTTCAGCGAGCGTCTGACCGGTCTATGTAGGGGGCAGAACAACCGGTTCAGACACGAGGGCACGATGCGGCGATTGATTTTGCTGCGGCACGGCAAGACAGAGGCCATGGCCGCCTCTGGCGATGACTTTGACCGCGCCCTTTTGCCCCGTGGCCAGGCCGATGCTGCCCTGATGGCGAAGGTCTTGCTGGAAGAGGGTTTGAAGCCTGATCTGGCCCTCGTTTCTGCCGCCGTTCGCGCTCGGCAGACTTGGGAGGTCGCCAAATCGGTCTTTGGCGAAGTGACGACCGAGATTGTGCCAAGCCTCTATCTGGCCCCCTCTGAGCGCATGCGCGACCTGATCGACGAGTGGGCTGAGCGCGCCGATACGCTGATCATGGTCGGCCACAATCCCGGTATCCATGAACTGGCCGTAGCCCTGTTGCGCGAAGGCTCGGCCTCCGCCTCTCAGATCGCTAAGCTGCAGCAGGGATTTCCAACCGCCACCGCCGCTGTCTTCGCGTTCGATGTCGCCGGTCGGCCATCCTATGACGGCTTTTTCACACCTAAGGCCCATGGCGGCGGAGCGGGCGCAGAATGAGCCTGATCTACAAGCTCTTGTCGCAGGCTGAGTGGCAAAAGGCCCAAGCCGCAGGGGCCTTCATCGGCTCGGCTGTTGATCTGGCCGACGGCTATATTCATTTTTCGACCGGCGCGCAGGCGCAGGAGACGGCCCGTCGCTATTTTTCCGGTCAGAGCGACCTGATGGTTCTGGCTATTGAGACGGATGACCTGTCGGCGGATTTGCAGGCCGCTCTTGTGTGGGAGTCGTCGAGGGGCGGGGACCTCTTTCCTCATCTCTACAGGCCTTTGCCTGTTGAGGTTGTTCTGAGGGCTTGGCCCGTTGATCTCGATAGTGATGGCGTACCGATGATGGGAGACCTGGCCTGATGAGCCTTGTCCACGACCTAGGGGCCAAGGCGCTTCATCTGCTCGATCCAGAGGATGCGCATAACCTGACGATCCGCGCCTTGGCCGCAGGCCTTGGCCCGCAGCAGATGACCCGCGATGATCCCGTGCTCGCCACCCAGATCGGGTCGCTGGCACTGCCCAATGCGGTGGGTCTGGCGGCAGGCTTTGATAAGAATGCCGAGGCCCCAGTGGCCATGTTGCGGGCAGGCTTTGGCTTTGTCGAATGCGGCACCGTGACCCCCTTGGCCCAAGCGGGCAACCCGCGCCCAAGGCTGTTTCGTCTGCCCCAAGACAGGGCGGTCATCAACCGGATGGGCTTCAACAATGGCGGCCTTGAGCCCTTCGCCCAGCGGCTGTCGGTGCGGCCCAAGACGGCGGGGATCGTCGGGGCCAATATCGGGGCCAATAAGGACAGCGGCGACCGGATCGGTGACTATGTGACGGGTCTTGAGCGCCTTTGGGGCTTGGCCGACTATTTCACGGTCAATATTTCTTCGCCCAATACGCCGGGATTGAGGGCCCTGCAGACCAAGGCGGCGCTGGACGAGTTGCTTGGCCGGTTGGCG
>CAISGS010000111.1 GCA_903884915.1 uncultured Caulobacteraceae bacterium
AAAGACCGGCCATCGCCCCATCACCCTGATGGGCGGCGGCACGACCAAGGTGGGCGATCCGACCGATAAGGACAAGCAGCGCCCGCTTCTGACCGATGCCCAGATCGCCTCGAACATGGCCAGTATCCAGACCACGTTCGGCAAGTTCCTGAGCTTTGGCAATGCGACGACCGACGCGGTGATGGTCAACAATGCCGATTGGCTGGAAAAGCTCGGCTATGTCGAGTTCCTGCGTGATTACGGCGTCCACTTCACGATCAATCGCATGCTGACCTTTGATAGCGTCAAGCTGCGGCTCGAGCGTGAGCAGCCCCTGACCTTCCTCGAATTCAACTATATGCTGATGCAGGCGACCGACTATCTCGAGCTTAGCCGTCGCTATGGCTGCACCCTACAGATGGGCGGCTCGGACCAGTGGGGCAATATTATCAATGGGGTGGAGTTGGTCCGCCGCGTCGATGCCAAGCCTGCCTATGGCCTGACAACCCCTCTCTTGATGACCTCATCTGGCCAGAAGATGGGCAAGAGCCTTGGCGGTGCCGTTTGGCTCAATGCAGACCGGCTCAGCCCCTATGACTATTGGCAGGTCTGGCGCAATACCGAGGACGCCGATGTGGGCAAGTTCCTGCGGCTGTTTACGGAATTGCCGCTGGAGGAGTGCGACCGTCTGGCCGCCCTTCCCGGCGCTGAGATCAACGAGGCCAAGAAGGTTCTGGCCGATGAGGCCACCACCCTTCTGCATGGCCGTGAAGCCGCTCAGGCCGCTCGTGCAGCCTCTGACAAGGCCTTTGAACAGGGCGTCATGTCCGAGGACCTGCCAACGCTTGAGGTCGATCGCGCCACGCTAGAGGCCGGTATTCCGGTCGCCAATCTGGTCGTTGATGCGGGTCTGGCCGCCTCTCGTTCGGATGCCCGGCGCCTGGCGCAAGGCGGCGGTCTTCGGGTCAATAATGAGCCCGTCGCCGATGGGGCACGGGTTCTGACCTTGGCGGACCTGACAGCGGACGGCGTGATCAAGCTGGCGGCCGGTAAGAAGAAGATCGTGCTGATCAAGCCGATCTAGTTATTGGCTTCAGGGCTCCGGCTTCGGTGTGGGGGCCTTGAACACCGCCTTGCCAAGCGGCACACCGTCAAAGACCCGCCGCAACATGCCCGGCGTCGCCAGCGACAAGGGATTAACGAACACCCTCGGTGCCTTGATTGCGCCCTTGGCCGAGTAGGTCAGACCAAAGACCCCCTCGCCTTGGCGTGAAATCATCAAGGCCCCCAGTACCGGGATCTTACCCACCGCCGAATTGAGCGCATAGGCCGGGGCCATCGCCCCCGCCAGATCCAGCTCTCGCTTGGACAGATCAATATAGCCGTGGGTGGTCAGGCCCAAGGCATCGCCGGTCGCCCGTGCCTCTGTGATTTCGAGCGTCTTTCCACGCAGAGCCATGCGGCTCGACACCTCAGAAAACTGGATGCCCTCGCCATTGAGCGTGTTGGCCACACCGCTAAAGGCGCCAAGGGTCAGGATCTGGGCGAGGGCTGGAACCCGCGCAACACGGACCGATTGGGCCGTGAGCACCAGATCAGCGCCGCCGGGCACCATATGCCCAGACAATTGAGCGCTGCCGCCCTTGAGATTGGTGAAGCCCGATAGGCTCTCAACCATCTGACCAACGGCATCGACTCGTCCAGCGACGTGGACCTGATCATCCTTCGGCGCAATGGTGATGCTCATAACGCCGTCACTAGGCCCCTTGACCGAGGCTTGGAGTTGGCGGTTCAAGCCCTTTGCCCAATCGGCGGATAGACGCAGATCCGACAGGGGCTCTGCCTGCGTGACCTTGACCCTATCAACAACAATTTCCAAGCGGATCGGGCCTGCGCGCTGCCCGGCCTCGAGATCGGCCAGATCGATGGTCTGCAATTCATGCAGCAAGCGGCGGGCATCGAGGAAGTCCGCCTTGACGGCCAGCGCCGTGCCCGAACCATCCTTGTCGAACTGAACCTGACCGTCGAACAGGCCCTTAAGGCGCCCCCGAGCCGTGGACAGGCTCACCAACTGCCCCTTACGAATTGTGCCCGACAAAAGCGCCTCCATCGAGGGCCCCTCAGCGCGAATGGCGCTCAAGGCGATGACATCGTCCTCTTGGCCAACAAAATCAGCCTTGAGCGTCGCTGGCTCATCAGCGGGTTTGGCCCAGTCAGTCCCGGCCAACGCCATCTGTGCGCTCGTCATATCCGCCTCTGCATGACCGCTGATCAGACCGCGCTCCTCGAACTCGAGCCGGGCGGTCAGTGGAACCTCACCGATCAGTTCACCGGGGGTAAGCAGGCCCAGGCGCACAGCTGCGTCGCCATTGAGCCGGGCGCTAACCTCGACCGACTGATGTCCGGGGCCCGATTGGAGACTGTCGAACCTTATCGGCGCACCCGCGATTGAGACGTCACCACTTAGACCTTCAGTCTCGGCCACCCACCGGCCCTCAATGGTCACGGGCTGAGCGGGCTTGACAAGGGCTGGCACACCAAGGCCCCGCAGATCAGGCTGAGAGAGGGTTGAGCGGCCTTGATAGACCAGTTGGCCATCAGACCTGCGGACCCAACCAAAACGACCCATCAACGCGCCAAGCGCGATATTGGCGTCGCCGTCCTGCTTTGTCAGATGGGCCCTGACCGTCAGGGGCTGAACCGTCGCAAAGAGCGGCATGTCACCCAGACCCAGAACGGTGGCAGCCGTTCGGTCAAGCTTGGCCGTGAACCCCACATCAAGCTGATCTGCGGTCAGCAGC
>CAISGS010000112.1 GCA_903884915.1 uncultured Caulobacteraceae bacterium
CCCTAGGGCCGCGCCCACTTCGTGTGCACCAATCATGCCAAGCGCAGGCAGCCAACCAAAGAACGTACCGGCGACAACGGCACCCAAGAGGGCAGACGATGCGACGATGCGGACGCGATGGATCGCTCGGGAGGTTTTGGATTTCATTCTCTTAGACAAGGTCATCACCTTACTGAATGGTCTCCATATCTAGTTTCGAGTGGAATTTTAGTCAACCCATGGGTGGCGGCCATTCGGTTGCGGCCCTGTTTGCGCCACCCGATTTCAAACTAAGCCACGAGCCTCATCTCCCATCCCTTGGCGCGGCGTGAGTTTGTCGTGTACTGTGCCGGTTCTATGGAAAAGACCCTGACCTCGGCTGACCCTGATCCGGTCGCCTCTATCCTCGGCGGCGGTGGACTGTGACCGGTCCCCTAGGCCCTTTGACTCGTACCATTGCCCTTGTCGGACTGATGGGGGCTGGAAAATCCAGCGTTGGACGGCGGCTGGCCGTCGCGCTGGGCGTGCCCTTTCGCGATTCCGACGATGAGGTCGAGCGCGCGGCAGGGCGCACCGTTTCAGACATCTTTGCCTCGATGGGTGAACCGGCCTTCCGTGAAGGTGAGCGGCGGGTAATTGCGCGGTTGCTGGAAGAGCCACCCCATATTTTGGCGACCGGCGGCGGGGCCTTCATCAATGAAGAAACCCGGCAACTGGTCCAGGAAAAGGCCCTGTCGGTCTGGCTGAAGGCGGATATTGAACTTCTTGCCCGCCGCGTCGGGCGTAAGGATACGAGGCCGCTCCTGCGCGACAAGGACCCTCGAGAGGTCTTGGAGGCCTTGGCCAAGGTGCGACATCCCATCTATGCCGAGGCCGATATTACGGTCAAAACTGGCGACACGCCCCACGGTGCCGCCGTGGACGAGATCTTGGCCGCCTTGGCCACCTGGCAGGAAACCCATCCCCTATGACGGTTGTAACGGTGCCTGTGGGTCTTGGGGCCCGTGCCTATAATGTCTTGGTAGGTCCTGGCCTGCTGGATCAGGCAGGCGAGCAGATCCTACCCTTCTTGAAGTCGCGGCGGGTGGCGGTGGTCGCCGATGCTACGGTTCAGGTGCTTCATGGCGCACGTCTGGCGGCCTCCTTTGCCAAGGCGGGCATCAAGGCCGATGTGATCACCGTGCCTTCGGGCGAGGCGTCCAAGAGCTTTGAGCAACTGGCGATCCTGTCGGATCAACTGCTGGCGCTGGAATTGGATCGCGGCGACCTGATCGTGGCCTTTGGCGGCGGCGTGATTGGGGATTTGGCCGGTTTTGCAGCGTCGATCTATAAGCGGGGCATCGATTTCGTGCAGATCCCGACCACCCTCTTGGCGCAGGTCGACTCGTCGGTTGGCGGCAAGACCGCGATTGATACACCGCGCGGCAAGAACCTGATCGGGGCCTTCCATCAACCGCGTCTGGTCTTGGCTGACCTGAGCGTTCTGGACAGTCTCAGCGACCGCGAGATGCGGGCCGGTTTTGCCGAGGTGCTGAAATATGGCCTGCTGGGCGATGCGTCCTTCTTTGAGTGGCTCGAGGTCCATACACCTGCGGTTCTGGCGCGGGAAACCGAAGCCTTGGCCGAAGCCGTCGCCCGCTGCGTGGCCATGAAGGCCGAAATCGTCGCCGAGGATGAGAAAGAGGCCGGACGCCGCGCCCTGCTCAATCTGGGCCATACCTTCGGCCATGCCCTAGAGGCCGAGATCGGCTTTGACGGCGCATTGCTCCATGGTGAGGCCGTGGCTATCGGCTGTGCCCAAGCTTTCCGCTTTTCGGTTTCGCAGGGCCTTTGCTCTGGGCAGGATGCCGAACGGGCCAGCCGCGCCATCGCCGCCAGCGGTTTGCCGACCGACATTGCCGACCTGCCCGGCATGCCGTTCAGGGCCGAACGTCTTGTTCATCATATGGCACAAGATAAGAAGGCTGAGGGCGGGCGTTTGACCTTCATCCTCGCCCGCGCCATCGGCGATGCCTTCACGGCCAAGGACGTCAGTCCAGCCGCCATTCATGACTTTCTATTGACCGAAGGGGCTGCCCCATGACCGCGGCGATTATCGCCATTGTCCCGATCATTCTGTGCCTGCTGGCCCTATCGGCCATCTTCTCAGCGGCCGAGACCTCACTGACGGGGGCCAGCCGTGGCCGGATGCACCAGCTCGAACGTGAAGGCGACCGAGCGGCGGGGCGGGTCAACAAACTGATCTCCGACCAAGAAACCATGATTGGCTCGGTTCTGTTGGGCAACAATCTGATCAATATTCTGGCTTCTGCCCTCGCGACCGAGGTCCTGACCAAGTCGATCCCGGGGGCTTGGGGTGTGGTCGTGGCGACGGCAGTCATGACTGTGCTGGTCCTCGTCTTCGCAGAGGTTCTGCCCAAGACCCTCGCCATTAGCCGTCCTGATGATGTGGCCCGCAGCCTGTCAGGACCGACCCTTGTGGTGGTTAAGCTGTTCGGTCCGGTGGTTTTTGCCGTGCAGTTCTTTGTGCGCCAGACCTTGAAGCTGTTTGGCATCAATATCGACATGGCGGTTGATGTCCTCGCCGCCCATGAAGAGATCCGAGGCGCGGTGGAATATCACCATTCCGAAGGTCTGGTCGAAGAGCGCGACCGGCGGATGCTGGGCGGGGTGCTGGACCTATCGGACATGGACGTGTCCGAGATCATGGTCCACCGCAAGAACATTGCCATGCTCGACATCGAACTGACCCCCCGCGAACTGGTGGCCGAGGCGCTCGAGGCAAGCAATACCCGCATGCCGGTCTATCGCGACGATCCGGAGAACATTGTCGGGGTCCTGCACGCCAAGGACCTTTTGCGCGCACTCGCCGCCGCAGAGGGCAAGGTGGATGAGATCGACATTGCCGCCATCATCCGCGAGCCCTGGTTCATCCCCGACACGACCAACCTGAAGGACCAACTCAACGCCTTCCTCAAGCGCCGCAGTCACTTTGCGCTGGTGGTCGACGAGTATGGGGCCCTGCAAGGCCTGGTCACCCTCGAGGACATTCTCGAGGAGATTGTCGGCGAGATATCGGA
>CAISGS010000113.1 GCA_903884915.1 uncultured Caulobacteraceae bacterium
CGGCCCAGCCGTGAACCCTATGATCAAGATTGCCAACATCGTAGCCCTGCTGCTGCTGGCCGTCTTGGCTCACTCGGGCTGATAGCTTGCCTTAGTCCTGCCTTGCTTGGCCTAGCGGCGAAGCGGGGCAGGGCATGTGCCAGAACTG
This sequence comes from uncultured Caulobacteraceae bacterium, assembly GCA_903884915.1. Classification (GTDB taxonomy): domain Bacteria; phylum Pseudomonadota; class Alphaproteobacteria; order Caulobacterales; family Caulobacteraceae; genus CAISGS01. The sequence goes on from CAISGS010000113.1 coordinate 149, forward strand.
AAAACGCCCCGGAGAGCAATCTCCGGGGCGTATTTTCTTCGTCTAGAGGCGTGAACAGACCTATTCGCGGCGACCGCCCGGCATGTTGCGTTCCTCATCCTGAGGCAGAAGACCGCCACGGCCCACATTGCCCAGAAGCTGTTCGAGGATGGTCATCTCGCGGCCACGGGTCGGGGTTTCGCGGCTATTGTAGGCCAGAACCTTGCCGTCCTTGATCGAGTAGGTGTTGACGCTGGTGACCAGTTCGCTCTCCTTGTCGAAGCTGATCGCGACCACGGTTCGTTCGGTCACCTGAGGCAGGTAGAAGGCGATCCGGTCCGTCGTTTGCGACATATAGAACCAAATGTTCGGATCGAAGGTCGAAACCGCCGAGGGCGACCCCAGTCGCTCCAGAACCATCGACCGGGTGTCGATCTGCGGCTTCACATCCTGAGGCTTTTCCTCAATGGCTTGGAAGCCTCCAAAAGAGGTCACCGGCGTGCAGGCGGAGGTTCCGACCAAGCACACTGCGAGGACGGCCGCCGAGGTCAGGGCCCTGATCCGAGCAGGCATTTTGGTCGTGCGGGCAGATGCGGACATGGGTCTATTCACCAAATACATTCTTGCAGCCTTTGACCTAGCGTCCTCAGACCCTTAGTTCAATGGCCGCGTTAAGTGTAGCTCGCGGCAGAAGTGAGGCGGACATGGTTCTGAAGCGATGGTTTGGACAATTTTTCGGCGTGAGGCCAGCGGTGAAAACCGGCCGATCCCTTTACAGCGTCGCGGTTCAGCAGGCACGGCAGCCGGATTTCTATGTCCGCTTAAGCGTGCGCGATGAGACCGAAGCGCGATTCGAACTCTACAGCCTGCATGTGGTCCTCTTGCTCCATCGGCTAAAGGGGCAGGGCGAGGTCGCGACTGAGGTCGCTCAGGCCCTGTTCGGGGCCTATATCCAAGCCCTCGATTCGGCCCTGCGTGAAATGGGCGTTGGTGATCTGTCGATGGCCAAGAAGATGCGCAAGCTGGGCGAGGCCTTCTATGGTCGGGTCAAGGCCTATGATATTGCGCTGGCCAGCCTGCCCGATCGGACTGAACTTTCAGCGACCCTTGCCCGGACCGTGTATGCTGAGGTTGAAAATGCCCCTGTTCAGATCTTGAGCGACTACGCCGTGCGCTGCGTTGCCGCCTTGGCTGAACAGCCCTTGGACAGCCTGTTGCAGGCATCTGTTATTTGGCCGGAGATTTCGCATGACGTCTGAACAAGCCCTGTGGAAAGCCCCAATGGGTCTGGGTGAATTTTCGGCCCAAGGGTCGGTGCGTCAGCTGGTGCCGGACGAGGCGGCTCGCCGCGTGATCGCCAAGCTCTATGGTCTGGTCTCGCTCGATCGGCTGGAGGCAGAGGTCAAGCTGGTGCGCTGGCACGATGGCGGACAGATCGATGGCCGCTGGTCCGGTTCAGTCACCCAAAATTGCGGCGTCACGCTCGAGGACTATTCAACTGAACTGAAGGGCGAGTTTCGCGTGCGCGTGGTGCCCGTCGGCAGCCTTCATGCCCCCGATCCCAACGTCGTCGAAATTGCCTTTGATCCGGAGGCGGAGGATCCACCCGACGTTCTCGAAGATAATATTGTCGATCTGGCCCACTATGTGCTCGAGGAACTGTCCCTGTCGATCGATCCTTTCCCCCGCAAGCCAGGGGTCGAGTTTGTGGCCCCTGAGCCAGAGGTGGAGCTATCGCCCTTCGCTGTGCTAAGGAAGCTGAAACCGGGCGCAACTGAGTCTTAAGGGATCTTGCCTATCCATTCTGTCCGATGTTTCCAGATTGATTTTGGGGATGTCGGAATGTCTCGGTCGACCCCTCTGGGTTGGGCGGTTCTTAATCGAGAGGCTTTCGCGCCAGCGTGACCGATAGGTTTGTCATTTCTATTGATGCCATGGGCGGGGACCACGGTCCTTCCGTGGTGGTGTCCGGCGTCTCAATCGCCATTGGTCTTCTGCGTGATGTGCCTGTGCGGTTTCTGCTCCACGGGGACGAGGCGCTGATTGCCGCTCAGTTGAACCGGCATCCAGCCGCTAAAGCGGTTTGCGACATCCGGCACACCGACAAGGTGGTGGCCATGGACGAGAAGCCTGCTCAAGCCTTACGCCGGGGCAAGGGCACCAGCCTTTGGAATGCCATTGAGGCCGTCAAGACCGGAGAGGCCCAAGCGGCGGTCTCAGCGGGCAATACCGGCGCCCTCATGGCCATGTCCAAGCTGATCCTGCGCATGGCCGCAGAAATGGATCGCCCAGCCATTGTCGCCAATTGGCCGACCATGCAGGGCGTCAGTACCGTCCTTGATGCTGGGGCCAATATCCAGTGTGACGCGGCCCAGCTTGTTGAATTTGCCATTATGGGCGAGGCCTATCACCGGGCGATGCATGGCGTGGCGCGGCCGACGGTGGGGCTCTTAAATGTCGGCTCAGAAGATCAAAAGGGCCATGAAGAGGTCCGCGAGGCCCACAGGCTGCTGCGCGAATCCAATCTGGATATCGACTATCGCGGCTTTGTCGAAGGCAATGATCTGGCCAAGGGCACGGTCGATGTCGTGGTCACGGACGGCTTTACCGGCAATGTCGCGCTGAAAACCGCCGAGGGTATGGCTAGGTTCTTTGCCTCGGAAATGCGCGGGGCCTTGACCTCGAGCCTTCTGTCCAAGATCGGCGCGGTGATCGCCTCGGGCGCTTTGAAGAAGATGCGCGCCAAGCTAGACCCCAGTTCGGTCAATGGCGGGCCATTATTAGGCCTCAATGGCGTGGTGGTTAAGAGCCATGGCGGCGCGGACGACC
>CAISGS010000114.1 GCA_903884915.1 uncultured Caulobacteraceae bacterium
AAAGACCGAGGTGGCATAGGTCGTCACCTCCAAGGGATCGCCGGTCCAGATGACCAGATCCGCGTCCTTGCCGGGCTCGAGACTGCCAATACGGTCGGCGAGGCCCCAGATCTTGGCGGGGTTGATCGTCACCGAGGCCATAGCGGCGCTATAGGGCAGGCCATAGGACACGGCCAATCCGGCATTGAACCGGCCTTGGCGCAGATTGTTATAGTCGCGGCTGCCCATGACGGCGACCGTGACCCCCGCAGCGTTCAGGCGACCTGCATTTTGAAGGGTCGAGCCAAGGGTCTCAAAGCTTCCAGGCAGGTCCGCCTGTCCATCGATCAGAACCGGAACCCCGGCCTTGGCGATGGCATCGGCGACCATCCAGCCCTCTTCAGCGCCTTCAAGGATCAGCTTTAGCTTTTGCTCTGCGGCGAATTTGAGGATTTGGGTGATATCGGAGGCGCGGTGGACCCGAACCAGCAGGGGCATGCGGCCCTCAACCACGGGGATCAGGGCTTCGAGATCATCACGGCTATAGGGATAGGGACGGCTAGCGCCCATATCGAAGGCCGCGCGATTGCGCGCATAGTGGCGCGCATCATCGAGCGCTGATTTCATCAGAACAATGGCCGCGCCGCGTGATCCGCCGGCATAGGAAGCGCCTGCCTCGCCAAGGTCGAGAGCCATGCCGATCTTGGCCTTTACGACCGCATCAGTGACGCCTGCCGCGAGGGTGGCAGTGGCGACTTGGCCCGCGAACAGGCTGGCCTCACCATCTTCGAAACTGCCGGAAAAATCGTCTGCGCCATCATCCTTGTGACCGCCAGAGCCGCCGCGCCCGAGCACAGGCGTGACGACCGCGCGTGTGACACCGCTTAGCCTCGCAAGGGGAATGAGGGCGGAGTTTGGATTGACGCCATATTGTACGTCAAAGGCCGCGCCCATCCGCTTGCCAGCGGAATCGTCCATCGTGTCGTCGATCTGCTCGACCTCTGCGACGGTTAGGCTGGTGCTGGGCAGGACGAGGCCGGGGCTGACGGTCTTGCCGCTGGCATCGACAATACGGGCGTCGGCCGGAACCGCGATCTTTGCTCCGACTGCGACGATCTTGCCGTCCTTGATCAGGACCGTGCCGGAGGCAATGTCACCGGCTGGGCCTTGGCTGAGGATATGGCCACCGACAATGGCGATGGTCTGGGCCGCAGCGGGCAGGGCGCTGAGCAGGCTCAGGGCTGAGGCTGCTGCTATCAATGAGGTCTTGCGGATCATGGGTGAACCCCTTCGCCTGGCTGGCCAAGTTCGAAATCGGATTTGGGTTGATAGCGCGGGTCCTTGCGGTCAAAGACCACGGCCCCATCGATGAAGACGGTGTCAGCGGTGGAATAGACGCTGAAGGGGTCGCCGCTCCACAGAACGACATCGGCATTCTTGCCCGGGGTCAGTGAACCGGTCTTGTCATCAATACCCATGCCCTTGGCTGGGTTGAGGGTGATCCAGGCGATGGCATCGGCGCGGCTGACGGGAAGGCCCATCCGAGCCCCGGCACCCATGGCAATCCCGGCCTCTTGGTTGAGGTGTTGGGTCATGATCGGATCGTCAGAATGGATGATAACGCAGGCCCCGGCCTTTTGACCAATAGCCGCGTTCTCGGCAATACCGTCATAGGCCTCCATCTTAAAGCCCGCCCAGTCAGCCCAGGTGGCATAGCAGATGCCTTCCTTGGCCAGTAGGTCAGCAACCTTGTAGGCCTCAGAAGAGTGGTGGAAGACGCTGATCTTAAAACCAAACTCTCGAGAGATATCGATCATGGTCGCCATCTCATCGGCGCGATAGCAATGGTTCTGAAGGCTGATCTCACCGGCCAAGACACCGGACAGGGTGTCCAGATTGAGGCTGCGCTCAGGGGGGTCTGCCTTTTCGCCCTTGGCGATCTTGGTGCGGTAGTCATCCCACTTGCGCTTGTAACTCGCTGCTTGGATCCAAGCGCTGCGATAGCCCGCGACATTGCCCATGCGCGTGGCGGGAGAGCGACCCTTGCGGCCATAGACCCGCTTTGGATTCTCCCCGCAGGCCATCTTCAGGCCGTAGGGCGCACCGGGAAACTTCATGCCGTCTGTTGTGATAGAGGGCACATTCTTGAGCGCCACGGACCGGCCACCAAACAGATTTGCAGACCCTGGAAGGATCTGGAGCGTTGTAACGCCTCCCGCCCTTGCCCGGTTAAAGCCCGGGTCCTGTGGCCAGACCGAATGTTCGGCCCAGACATGCGCCGTATTGGGTTCCGTGGCCTCATTGCCGTCGGAGTGCGCGCCCACACCCGGTGAGGGATAGACGCCCAGATGGGAATGGATGTCGATAATGCCAGGCGTGATCCACTTGCCCTTGGCGTCGACGATCTTGGCGCCCGTGGGGGCTTGGACGTCCTTGCCGATCGCGACGATCTTGCCACCGTCCATGACCACGGTGCCGGTCTCAATCTCTTCGCCGGTCGCGGTCAGGATATGACCCCCGACTAATGCCGTCAGTTGCGAGGGTAGAGGCCTGTAGGTGCTGGCAAAGGGCGCAGGTCCGGCCTTCGGATCAGATCCTTTGGGCAGGACGACGGCGACCTTAGCTGCATCGTCGATCTTGGTCTTTGAGCCGGGTTTGTTCGAGGATGCTACCGACGCGATGGGTTTGTTCGAAGGGGCGACCGACACGACCGAGACGCAGGCGCTCAGGAGAGCCGCTGCGGCGACGCTAAGGGTCAGTCTGACCAATTGGGATGTGTGCATCGTGAATCGTCCTGCAGTTTCTGACCTAATGCGCACCTTAACGAGGTTTGAATCAAGACCTTCCGTCACACTTTTCCACGAAAAAGGGCTGCGGATCGCTCCACAGCCCTAGATCGTTTAATCTCACATCAGCCTAGGCTGACGGGATTAGCACTTATAGTACATGTCGAACTCGACGGGGTGCGGGTGCAGTTGCAAGCGCATGACCTCTTCCATCTTCAGCTCGATGTAGCTGTCGATGAAATCGTCGTCCATAACGCCGCCAGCCTTCAGGAAGCCGCGGTCCTTGTCGAGATTTTCCAGGGCTTCGCGCAGGCTTCCGCACACTTCCGGGATCTTCTTCATCTCGCGAAGGGGAAGATCGTAGAGGTTCTTGTCGGCTGGGCCGCCTGGATCGATCTTGTTGGCGATCCCGTCCAGACCGGCCATCAGCAGAGCCGTGAAGGTCAGGTAAGGGTTGCCCATAGGATCGGGGAAGCGCGCTTCGATACGCTTGCCCTTGGGGCTGTCAACGTGAGGAATACGGATCGAGGCCGAACGGTTGCGGGCCGAATAGGCCAGCTTCACCGGGGCTTCATAGCCGGGGACCAGACGCTTATAGGAATTGGTGGTCGAGTTGGAGAAGGCGTTAATGGCCTTGGCGTGCTTGATAATGCCGCCGATATACCACAGGCACAGGTCCGACAGACCGGCATATTTATCACCGGCAAACAGAGGCTTGCCATTGCCCCAGATCGACTGGTGCACGTGCATGCCGCTGCCATTATCGGCAAACATCGGCTTGGCCATGAAG
>CAISGS010000115.1 GCA_903884915.1 uncultured Caulobacteraceae bacterium
CAGCGGTCGGGGAGGTCAGGCGGGTATTGACCACGCCGCGGATGTTGATTTCGTTGGCCTGAGGCGAGTTGGCCGTGAAGGAGATACCGGTCAGGTTATGACCCAGATCTTCCAGCGACAGGACCCGGTCCTTGGCGAGGTTGGAGCCGGTAACGGCGGTGATCGATATTGGCGTGGCTTGGACATTTTCAGCCCGCTTCTGCGCCGTAACGATAACCTCTTCCAACTGCGAGCCACTGGCTGGCGTGGTTTCGGCGGCCATGAGCGGCGTGGCAAGCGCCATCCCGGCCATAAGCGCGATAATCGACGATGTGGTGTGTCTGTTCTTCACTTGCTTTGTCTCCCCCTTAGCCAAATCGATCTCATGTCGTTGGCTTGATATGTTGTTTTCGTCTGAGGCCTATTCGCCCATCGCGTCCAGTTTCTGCGCAGTTTGATATTCGTTTTCGATAATGACTCACTGCGAAGAAAAAAGGGCAACTGGCGTCTCGTCATATCTTCCCACTTGGAAGTTGAGCTCAAAAGCAGGTTTGCTTTTGTTTCACCTTCTTGTGAGGCGATCAGACGACATTGAATCCTATAAACCTTTCCACCGAAAGTTTGTCGCGAATGGAACCCAAAGGCAGAATCCAACCGTGGCATTAGAATTATCTTGCCAACGGATGGTACTTTTATGCAAGTTATTTTTTGGCCGCTGACCAACGTGGAAAGAGCGGCGAACAGGAACCTGTTTTGACCATGGCCCAAGCCCTATCAGATGCTGAAAAAATCGCTCTTACCCACGAGATGGCGCAAGCTTGGCACACGCTCGATTGGCGTAAGGTCGCCGATATGTTCACGCCCGACGGCGTGCTCCATTCGATGATGGTCGATCCCGTGGTCGGTCGCGAGGCGGTCTATAAGCGGGTCTCGGGATTGGGGGATGGTTTAGAATCCATCACGCTGGATCTGCACCATGTCGGCGTCATCGACGGGAACATCTATATGGAGCGCACGGACCGCTTCGTCTATCGCGGCAAGGACGGCTGGACCCCTGTGGTCGGCGTCTTGGAATTTGAAGGGTCGTTGATCAAGGTTTGGCGGGAATATTACGACCGCCACCACCTCTTGAGCGCGATGGGACTGACCGAGGATTTCGATCAGTCCACGCGATAGGGCTTAACGGCCAAATTTGCGCAGCACCGAAGCCTCGGCGGAGTCTAGATATTCGTCGAGGCGGGTGATGACGCCATTTTCGACCCGCACCACAACGCAGGCCGACATCTTGAAAAGGCTACCATCAGGCAGGGTGGCCTCGAGCACGTGCTGCTGCAGGAAGCCATCGGACAGGGCCTCGCGGCGCAGAACCCGATAGTTGCGGTCGGGCAGGTTGTTGATGAACCAGCCGAGCACCTTCATGTTCTGATCGACGGTCTGCTCGATATTGTCCGTATTGTGCCAGAGCTTGGCGTCTGGGTGATAGCAGGCGCGAACCGTGTCGGTGTCGCCCGATTGAATGGCACCGACGAAACGTTCGGCAAGGTCGAGATATTGCTGAGGGGTCATGGGGGCTCTTTCTGATCAGCGGCCAGTGGTGACGCGCTCGCCCGACAGGGAGCGGCGCATTTGCAGTTCATAGGCCTTGGGGTCACGCGAAATTCCGGCGCGAACCTCGATGGCCATATAGTCGGTATCGACCTCATCGGCGCCGCGCTTGATGGCCTTGAGGCCAACGTCGGCAATATAGGCGGGGGTCTCTTTGGAGCCCTCAACATGGGCGGCCATGCGCGTATCGACAGAACCGACGATCAGGGCCGTAACGCTGGTATTTTGCGGCGCCAGTTCAGCACGCAGGCAGGTCGACATGGCGCGGGCCGCGAATTTCGAAGGGCTGTAGCCGCCCATGCCCGGAATGGCGACGATGCCGCCGGCCGAAAGGACATTGGCGATCGCGCTTTCAGGGCTCTTGGCCAAGATCGGGGCAAAGGCGCGGGTCATGGCCAGGGGGCCGAAATAGTTGACCTCCATCTCCGCCCTTGCGGAGCTCATATCGGGGGCCTTCATCAGGGTCTGCATCTGGAACTGCCCGGCATTATTGACCAGGATCGTAACGTCCGTGCAGGTCTTGGCCGCCGCATCAATGGTCTCTTGGCGGCTGACATCCAGAGCAATGGCGGTGACACGGCCTGCGCCCTCGTCGACCAGATGCTGGGCATTGGTCACATCACGGGTGCCGACATAGACATGACGCGCCCCTGCCGCGAGGAAGGCCCGAACAAAGGCCTCACCAATGC
>CAISGS010000116.1 GCA_903884915.1 uncultured Caulobacteraceae bacterium
AGGAAATAGGTCATGGATTTGCGCGCGATCACGGCGGCAATCTTTTCGGGATTGATGCCGTCATCCTCATCGACCGTCTCGCGCCAATCGATGCCGAACTGGGCCTTGAGGGTCTCAGGCGATAGGGGGCCTTGAGGGCTCAGGCCCGGAAAGCCGGGGCCATGACCGGGCAGGTCGGTATTGGACATGACCCCGCGCGAACAGCGGGCCTCATTCTCGGCCAGAACCCGACTGCCCAGCAGCCCGCCCCAGTCCTGACCAAAGACGGTCATATGCTTGAGATCCAGTTGCCGGACCAACTGATTGAGCCAGCCGACATGGGCGCTGTAGCTATAGCGGCTTTGGTCCGTGAACTTGTCCGAGCGGCCAAAGCCGATCAGGTCCGGTACAATGACCCGGTAACCAGCCGCCGCCAAAGGCCCGATCATCTTGCGATAGAGATAGCCCCACATGGGCTGGCCATGGACCAGCAGCACCGTCTCGGTGGCATCGGCAGGCCCAGCATCGACATGGGCCATCCGCAGACCCGGCTCGACCTCTAGATAATGGGGTGCCCACGGATAGTCGGTGATGGCCGCGAACCGCTCATCGGGCGTGCGCAAGATCTTAGGCATGGCGCTGGTCATAAGGGTCCCCTTGGCCGATGGCGTCTCGTTCTGGTGCGAGAACCCTAACCGGCAGGCAAAGTCTAACGCGGCTTTGCTCTGGGTGACGAGGATAATCCAATAAAAAAGGCGCAGGCCCTAAGACCTGCGCCCTTCTTAGAAAAGTCCGTTCGGTTTAGCGCGGTGCCATACGGATGGCGCCGTCGATGCGGACATGCTCGCCATTGAAATAGCTGTTCGAGCACATTTCCACGGCCAAGGAGGCATATTCCGTGGCATTGCCCAGACGCTTGGGGAACGGAACCGAAGCGGCGAGCGCGGCCTTCACAGGCTCTGGCGCGCCCTGCATCAGCGGGGTGTTGAAGATGCCGGGCAGGATGGTGTTGACGCGGATACCGTCACCCATCAGGTCGCGGGCGATGGGCAGGGTCATGCCAACAACGCCGCCCTTAGAGGCCGAATAGGCCGCTTGGCCCATCTGACCATCAACCGCTGCCACCGACGCCGTATTGACGATTGCACCGCGCTCGCCATCGGCCAGAGGCTCCAGATCCAGCATACCCTTCGCCGACTTGGCGATGCAGCGGAAGGTGCCGACCAGATTGATCTGCAAGATCATGTTGAAGGCGTCGAGCGGGAAGTGCTTGGTCTCGCCGGTCGTCTTGTCGCGGCTGGCGGTCTTGGCGGCATTGCCGGTACCGGCGCAGTTGATCAGGATGCGCTCTTGACCATGGGCCGCACGGGCCTTGGCAAAGCCAGCATCGACATCGTCATCGCTGGTGACATTGACCTTGCAGAACACGCCGCCAATGTCCGCGGCGACGGCTTCGCCCTTCTGTTCGTTCATATCGAAAATGGCGACGCGAACGCCGCGAGCCGCCAAAGCGCGTGCCGTGGCTTCGCCGAGGCCAGAGGCCCCGCCAGTCACGACGGCGGCAACCGAAGAATTAAGCTCCATTGGACGAGTTCCCTGTTGTTGCTTTTCATGATGAAGTCGTTGGATCGACCTGACTAGGGATGTACCGCTCATGGACGCAGAGTCCAAGTCTGACGCAAGGGCACCTTAGCCGGTTGATGACATTTCTTGAGCGACGGGCCCTGTCCAAGGCCTTCGCGCCCGCCTCGGTTTAGGATTTTGCCTATGATCACCGCCCTTTGGCTGGTTTCTGCCCTCAGCGCGCTGGTCTATGGGGCGTTCTGGGTCTTGGCTCCGGTCTCGCCCCTGCGCACCGTGATCAAGATGGTGCCGGTCGCCGCTCTGGCCCTGATCGCCTATCTGACCGGCCCTCAGCATGGTGTAGCCATGCTGCTGCCCGCGGCCCTCGCCCTGTCAGCAGTGGGGGATGGGTTCTTGGCGGGGGACCCCAAAAGGTGGCTGCCTCTGGGTCTGGCCAGCTTTCTGGTCGCCCATCTGATCTATGTCGCCCTGTTCTGGAGTGCGGGCGGACCGAGCGGCCTGTCCGAGCCCGTCAGGCTGGCCCTGATCATGGCGGCACCCATCGGCGGCGTCGGCATGCTCGCTTGGCTGTGGCCCCATCTGGGGGCGATGAGGGGCGCGGTCAGCGCCTATGTCGCCGCTATCGTGGCCATGTTGGCGACCAGCCTGCTGCTGCCTTGGACCGCTTGGCCGGTGATGGTCGGGGCCTTGGCCTTCATGGCCTCGGACGCCATCCTCTCGGCCGACCTCTTTCGCGGCGCGAAGATTGCGGGCTCAGAGCGATTAAGCGCCTACGCGATCTGGGCCCTTTACTATGGCGGGCAAGCCGCCATCGCCCTTGGCCTGATGCGGCTAGACCTCTAGCGCGGCGGCCTCCGCCTTGGCCTTCTTGGCTTCGCGCTGTTCGTGCCAAGTGATGATCAGGGTCGAGCCGACCACGATGGCGGCGCCGATCATGGTCACCGGACTGGGGATGTCATGGAAGAAGGCAAGGCCGAACAGGACCGCAAAGACCAGCCGCGTATAGTCGATCGGGGCCATGGCTCCAGCATCACCGATCTGCATGCCCTTGATGTAGCAGGCCTGGGTCACTACCCCCAGCACGCCCATCGCGGCCAAGAGGGTCAGATCCATTGGACTTGGCCAACGCCAGACCAGCAGGGCCGGCGGCAAAGCAAAGACCAGCCCAAGCACCGCCGCCCAAGCCAAGAGCGTGATGGTCTTGTGATCGCGCGTCATGACCTTCATGCCGGTAATGGTCAGGGCAAAGAGAAAGGCCGAGGCCAGAGCCGCCATCTGCGGGATGGTAAAGCCGCTATGCCCCGCCGCTTCGGGCCGAAGCATCAACAGGACCCCGCCAAAGCCAACGAGGCTGGCCCCGATGCGGAGCAGGCCAAGCTTCTCACGCAGGACAAAGGCGGCGAGCGGCACGAGCCAGAGGGTCCGCGTAAAGGAAAGGGCATTGGCCTCGGCCAGCGGCATCTTCTGCACCGCATAGAAGCCCATGGTCATGGCCACCACGCCGGCCCCCGACCGGAACAGCAATATGCCCGGGCGACTGGTCGTAAAGGTGCCGCGCCAATCCTTGATCATCATGGGGGCGAGCACGACCATGCTCGCCGCCTGACGATAGAAGGTCTGGAGAGAGGCCGGATAGTCGTCGCCAAGAAATTTGATCAGGGTGGTCATGGCCGTATAGGTCAGGGCCGAAACCAGCATCCACAGGGCCCCACGCACATTCGGCGCGAGACCCTCGGCCCAGCGGACCGCTCTCATTCTTGGCGACAGACCTGTCATCCCTGCGTAGCAGTCATGGCCAGACGCATCTGTTCGGCCTGCTCCGGTGTAATGCCAAGCGCGACGAGCAGGGGCGATGGGGCGCTCTTGTCCCACGAACTGCGGCCACCAATGGTGATGCCGCCGTCGACGACCAGATGGGTGCCGCTGACAAAGGCCGAGGCGTCGGAGGCCAGATAGAGGCAGGCCTTGGCAATATCATCCGGCATACCGCCCTTAGGCACGGGCTGGAAGTCTGGCGCGACCGAGGCGATCTGCGCAGCCATCTGATCGGCCACTTCACGCGGCAGACCGAAGGAGGCCCCAAAGATCGAGGTGGCAATTAGGCCCGGGCAGATGGCATTGACGCGAATCTTCTGCGGCGAAAGCTCAGCCGCGGCACACTTGGTCAGGTGGATCACGGCGCACTTGGCTGTGGAATAGGCTAGCGGCCCCCAACCGGCCTGAAGGCCAGCGATCGAGGCCGTATTGACAATGGCCCCGCCGCCGCGCGCGCGCATCAGCGGAATGGCATGTTTCATGCCCAAGACGACAGACCGAACCAAGAGGTTCTGGACACTGTCCCAAGCCTCTGCGGTCATGTCTTCGACGCCATTGCTGGCCCCGCCCGCACCGGCATTGTTGAACAGGATATCGAGGCCACCAAAGGCTTCAGCGGCGGTATTGATCGCCTTGGCAATATCGGCCTCTTGGGTCACATCGCAGTGGACATAGCGCAGAAGGTCACCGAAACGGGCCTCGAGCATGGCACCCTTTTCATCCTGCAGATCGGCGCAAACCACCTTCGCGCCCTCAGCGATAAAGAGCTCAACCGTGCCAAGGCCAATGCCGGAACAACCGCCCGTAATGACTGCAACCTTGCCGTTTAGTGATCCCGTCATGTCCTGATCCTTCCCAATGTGATTATCTTATCGCTGTAAACCTAACGGCGCGGAAAACCTAGGTGGCACGCACGCCTTAGGGGGCATAGGCCCTGAAAAATCGCTTGGCGACGGTATGAGCCAGATGGGCAATCTGCTCCGGATCAGCGTTCACTTCCATGCCCATCAGGGCGCGAAATTGCCGGTGGCCTGAGCACATACCGGCAAAGAACTCTGCCGCTTCCATAGGATCATCGACGGCCATCCGGCCCGCTTGTGTCTCTGCGGCCAGATAGTCTGCGATCAGGGCGCGGGTGGTGGCCGGTCCGGCTTCGAACACCGCCTTGGCCAGTTCCGGCATGGCCCCGGCGCCTTGCACCGTCACCCGAATGAGGGAATAGGCCCGCTCGTTGGAAACAATCTCAATCAAGGTCTGGGCGAGCGCCGTCAGGGTCTCAATCGGATGCTCCGCCGCGCCGGATACACGCAAAGGAGCGGTGATGTGGGAGACGCGCCTGGCTACCAGCGCCTCAATCAGGGCCGTCTTGCAGCCAAAGTGATTATAGATGGTCTGTTTGGACACGGCGGCACGGCGCGCAATGGCCTCAATCGACGCGCCGAGCCCGCGTTCGCCCAGCACGTCCGAGGCGGCATCGAGAATGGCCTCGCTCTTGACCTGATCGATCTGGCCCACCAGCCGGGGCATTAGTGGTCCTCGACCGGTTGGGCCATGAACATGTTAGGGGCAGGTCGGACGAAGAGGGCGCCAAAGGCGGCGAAGAAACAGCACAGCGCGAGGGCCGAAAAGGCATCGCCATAGGCTAGGGTCGCGGCATCTTTCATCAGCAGATAGTGGACGACCTTGCGACTGGCGGCGGTCGGGTCAGAGACCCCCATCTCGGTCATTCTCATGGCCATACCCGAAAGCATCTCTTGGCCCTTTTGACTGGCCACGCTCATGCGCGAAGACAGTTCGTTCATGTGCAGTTTTGTTGAGGTGCTCAAGACCGTGGTGAGGACCGCCAGCCCCATCGCCCCGCCGACATTGCGCGACAGATTAACCAGACCCGAAGCAGTCTTGATCAGTTCCGGCTTTAAGGTCGACATGGTCACATTCTGGCTGGCAATCATGGCAATCATGATCCCGCAGCCTCGGAAGGCCTGCAGACTGGCCAGTTCCCAATAGCCCCACTGCGGGGTCACAGCATGGCCGAGCCAAAAGCCATAGCCTGCACAGACAAACCCAAAGGCCAGCGGATAGCGCGGGTCCATCAACCGAACCCAGCGGCCAAGGATCGGACCGGTCAGGAACATGGCCAAGCCGCCAACCACCATGGTGGTGCCCACCTCGCCCGACGAATAGCCTCGGATCCGTCCCAAAAACAGCGGCAGCATATAGGTGCCGCCGAAGAGGCAGATACCGGTGACAAAGGTCATCACGATGCCGACCGAAAAGTTCAGGTTCTGAAAGGCCCGCAGTTCGACAATCGGTTGCTTGTAGCTCAAGGACCGCCAGATGAAGATCGCGCAGCAGACGGCACCCGTGACCGCCAGCAACAGGATGAGATCATCCTCAAACCAGTTCTTTCGTGCGCCCTCTTCCAAGACAAATTGCGTGGCCATGAGGAAGACGCCCATGAAGGCTAGGCCGATCCAGTCAAAGCCCTTGGTCAGGGTCCGGTCGCCCTTGTCGAAATCGCCATAACGGCTGACCAAAAACAGGACCAATAGACCCGGGGGGACATTGATGAAGAATAGCCAGCGCCAGTTCAGCCACTCGGTCAGGTGACCCCCTAGAATGGGCCCGACCGTTGGCGCGAGGGTGATGATCATCCCCATGATCACACTGGACAACATCCGCTTCTCTGGGGGGAAGGCGGTGAAGGCGACGGCAAAGACCGTCGGGATCATGGCCCCGCCGATGAAGCCTTGCAGGGCCCGGGTGATGATCATGGTCTCGATGTTCGAGGACATGCCTGTGGCGACACTCATCACCACAAAGCCAAGGCAGGAAGCCATATAGACCTTCTGGGTGCCCCAGATTCTGGACAGGTAAGTCGATAGCGGGATCATGACAACCTCCGCCACCAGATAGGAGGTTTGGATCCAACTGACCTCGTCGGCGCTGGCACTGATGCCCGCTTGGATCTGAGGCAAGGAGGAGGCCACGATCTGGATGTCGAGGACGGCCATGAACTGGCCAACCACCATCGCGCCAAACCCTAGAAAGAGTTTGACCCAATCGACCGTGGCCGTAGCGCCGGCGTTAGGCGCGGCCGCGCCGGGTTGGCTCACTGGGCAGCGCTCTTAGGATCTGCCGCAGGGGCTGGCTGACGCGCCGCAGAACTGGCCTCGGCAAAGGAGGGACCCGTCTTGCCGCGCACATCGACCTGAACCTCGACCGACAGACCGGGCCGCAGGGCGCCCTTAAGCGGATCATTGGCTTCGACAACGATCTTAACCGGCACGCGCTGGACGATCTTGGTGAAGTTGCCCACGGCATTCTCGACGGGGATTAGGGCAAATTCTGAACCGGTGGCGGGGGCAAAACTGTCAACCCGTCCCCGGATTGGGGTCTTGCTGAAGGCATCGGCCTTGATCTCGACGCTCTGGCCAATCCGGATCCGGCCAACTTGAGTCTCTTTGAAATTAGCCAGAACATAGGTGTCCGTCAGGGGCACAACGCTCATCAGGGCTGAGCCGGGGCGAATATATTGACCCGGACGCACGGCGCGGGCTCCGACAATCCCAGCGACCGGCGCGCGGATGACGGTCCGCTCGACTTCAATCTTGGCCTGCTCCATCGCCGCGCGGGCCGCAGCGGCCTCGGCGCTGGTCTGGGCCTTGGCGGAGGTCAGGGAACTGGCGGCTTGGCGTTCAGCCTGAAGGCTGGCCTCGGCCTGCGCGACATTAGCGCTGGTCTGGGCGGCAGTGGCTCCGACCGTCTGGAGACGTTGATCAGAGACCCAGCCATTGCCAGACAGGGCCCGGTATCGTTGCAGATCAAGCGCCGCGCGTTGGGCATCGACCTTAGCGCTGGTCACGACCGCCGAACGCTGAGCGATCAAGGCCTGCTCAAGCGAGGCCTTATCATCCACGCCCTTGATCGCCGCCTCGAGGGCCGCGACCTTGGCGACCGCTTGGGCTAGCTTGGCCTGCGATTGCGAGGCATCGAGCCGGACAAGGACCTGACCGGCCTCGACCTTCTGGTTATCGGCAACCAAGACCTCGGCGACATAGCCGTCGATCTGAGGGCTGACCGTGACCGTATCGGCCTGCACATAGGCATTGTCGGTCTTTTCATAGCGCTGCTTGTTGGTCCACCAGACGCTCACGCCAGCGATGAGGCCCAGACCGACGATCGCGGCCACCAACAGTGGAATGAGTTTTGCCCTCGGCATGCGCCGGCCCCCGAACTTTAAGTTTGAACAGCCTGTCTATCGGGCCGTCCCTTCAGACTCAATGTTCAAATGGACTGATGCGTCCAAAAATCAATGAACAAGCCCTTACCAGCTTTCTGACCAAGGCCGAAGGTCGAGCTCATGGGTCCAGCTATCGCGCGGTTGGCTGTGGAGGTGCCAGTAGTTATCGGCAATATGGTCCGGATCAAGGATCCCATCATGGGCCTTGCGGGCATAGGATTCGGGGAAGTTTTCGGCGATCCATTGGGTATCGATTGGCCCATCAATCAGGGTGTGGGCGACATGGATACCCTTTGGTCCGAGCTCGCGTGCCATGGACTGGGCCAAGGCGCGGAGGGCATGTTTGGCACCCGAAAAGGCTGAAAAGCCTTCACGGCCCCTGACGCTGGCGGTGGCACCGGTGAACAGGATCGTGCCCCTGCCGCGCGGCTCCATGCGGCGAGCCGCTTCGCGACCGGTCAGAAAGCCCGCAAAACAGGCCATTTCCCAGACCTTGAAATAGACCCGCGCTGTGGTGTCGGAGATCGAGAACCGGACATTGGCCCCAATATTGAACACGCAGACCTCAATCGGGCCGATCTCAGCTTCGATCCGGTCATAGAGGGCGATGACCTCCTCTTCCTTGCGGGCATCGCAGCCAAAGCCAAAGGCCTTCCCGCCTTCGGCCTCGATGGCCTCGACCAGAGCGGTGAGCTTATCCTGCTGACGGCGAACACCAACGGCGACATAGCCTTCACGGGCAAAGCGTCGAGCAATGGCCCCGCCCAAGGCATCCCCTGCCCCTATTACCAAGGCCACCTTCGCTGTCATGTCTCGACCCCAACCTATAGAATGATGGCCATCATATCATGGGATCGGGATCTGACTAGGCTCCTCATCCTCTTGGCTATTGATAACCTGTTTTAGGGTCGCAACCAGCAGGTTTGGGTCTATCGGCTTGGCGAGAAAAGCATCGGCGCCGACCTCGCTCCAGGCGAGGCGGTGAGACATCAAAACATTGGCGGTGATGGCGATAATGGGGGACTTGGCATTAATGCCGCCGCTGCGGATGATTCTTGCCGCCTCGAGCCCATCCATGATTGGCATCTGCATATCGAGGAAGATCACATCAAAGGGACGGGCCATCGCCAAATCAACCGCCTCTTGGCCATTGACGGCAAAGGCCACCTCGCAGCCGATGGGATCAAGGAACAGGCCAATGATCTTGCGATTGACCTCATGATCTTCAGCGACCAGCACCGTCATGGGGTCTAACCGCGTGGGCAAGGGCTCTGGCGACAGGGGTTCGCGGGCCAAACGGCGGCGGTCATGGCTAAACTGCGGTCCCAATATCGGCAGGAGCGGCAGGTCTAGGCGAAACACGGACCCGAGACCAAGCTGAGAGCTCACAGTCAAGGTCCCGTCCATCAGGTGGGCAAGGTTGCGACTTATGGCGAGGCCCAAGCCACTACCGCCATAATGGCGCGTCGTGCTGCTATCGACCTGCTCGAAACTATTGAACAGCCGAGGAAGGGCCGCCTCAGGAATGCCGCAGCCTGTGTCCTCCACCTCAAAACATAGACGCTCCCCCTCACCCAGCCTGACCCGCAAGGTGACGTGGCCGCGGTCAGTGAACTTGACCGCGTTGGAGAGCAGGTTGAACAGGATCTGACGCAGTCTTAGGGGATCGGCGCGAATGGCCTGCGGCACCTTGGGATCAAGGTCCAGATTGAGCAGGCAACCCTTCTCGACAATCTGCGGCCTCCACAGGGCCACCAGTGCGTTCAACAGATCATGCAGGTCCAGATCCGCATTGGTGATGGCCAGCTTACCGCCCTCGATGCGTGACAGGTCCAGCACATCATTTAGAAGACCGAGCAGGACGTCGCTGGCATGGGTCAGCATGGACAGATGGTTCATCTGTTCTTGGGTCAAGGATGTGCGCTTCAGGAGAAAGCCCGCCGACACCACCGCATTCATGGGGGTACGGATCTCATGGCTGATGGTGGTCAGAAATTCGCTCTTGGCCAGACTGGCCCGCTCTGCGGCGGCCCTGGCGGCTTCCAAGGCCAAGGCTTCCGCATTGGCTTGGCGCACAGCGATGAACAGTTGAGAGATGAAATAGAGACCGCCGAGCGTGGCCATAAGGATGGCCAAGGGCCGGGTCGAGACCAGCTCCAAGGCCGGAAGCCCCAAAAGATAGAGGATATGGGCCAATCCTGCCGCGATCAGCAAGGACCGCTCGCGGCGCATATGCAGGCTGACATGCAATAGACCGCCGCAGGCCTGGATCATGGCAAAGGCCTTGCCGATGTCGCCGCCCGTTCGCCAAAGATAGAAACTGGTTGAGGCGTAAAGCGCGGTATTCAAGAAAACCACGAGGCAGCACATGGCCCGATAGGCCGACGACCGCCTATCGGTCGGGTCTCGGCGAAAGGGTCTAAGGACCAGGTGGTCCAGCCCTTGGCCGCAACAGACCGCGATAAACCAGTAGGCTGGCCACCAGGAGGGCGACACGACCGCCGCTGTGACGCCAAGGAAAGCCGCCAGCGCCAAGCGCACCACAAGCGTTCGAGCCCGCTCCTGTGCCACCAAGGCATAGCCCGTCTTTTCCTCCATGATCAAACGCAGCCTTAAGGGGTGAAATATTAATCACCTCCATACAGCCATGACGAGCAGGAGCAAATACTATTATTGGTCATCATTCAAAAGAAAACAGGCGAGCCCTGTGGGGCCCGCCTGCGATCTTGTCTTCAGTTTTGAAGTCGGTTTAGACACCGGCCTCTTCGGCTGGCACTTCACGCTTGGTCAGGTCCTCACCGGTTTCCTGATCAACGACCTTCATGGACAGCTTGACCTTACCGCGATCGTCAAAGCCCATAAGCTTGACCTTCACGATTTGGCCTTCAGTGACCACGTCCGAGGTCTTGGCGACCTTGTTCTGCGACAGCTGGCTGATGTGAACCAGACCGTCCTTGGCACCGAAGAAGTTCACGAAAGCGCCGAAATCGACAACCTTCACGACCTTACCGTCATAGATGGCACCCAGCTCAGGCTCAGAGGCAATCGACTTGATCCAGTCAATGGCGGCCTTGATCTTGGAGCCGTCCGAAGCGGAAACCTTGACCGTGCCATCATCTTGGATGTCGATCTTGGCGCCGGTCTTTTCGACGATCTCGCGGATCACCTTGCCGCCCGAACCGATGACTTCACGGATCTTGTCGGTGGGGATGTTGATGGTCTCGATCTTTGGGGCATATTCGCCGATCTCAGAACGGGCACCGTCAATGGCCTTGGCCATTTCGCCGAGGATGTGAAGACGACCACCCTTGGCTTGGTTGAGGGCCTTGTCCATGATCTCTTCGGTGATGCCGGGGATCTTGATGTCCATCTGCAGGCTGGTGATACCGTCAGCGGTACCGGCAACCTTGAAGTCCATATCGCCGAGGTGATCTTCGTCACCCAAGATGTCCGACAGAACCACATAGCCATCGGGCTCGAGGATCAGACCCATGGCGATACCCGACACAGGCTTAATCATCGGCACGCCCGCATCCATCAGCGCCAAGGAGGAGCCGCAGACCGTGGCCATCGAGGACGAGCCGTTCGACTCGGTGATCTCGGAGACCAGACGGATGGTGTAGGGGAAGTCAGACTTGGCAGGCAGCATGGGACGCAGAGCGCGCCAAGCCAACTTGCCGTGGCCGATTTCGCGGCGACCGGGCGAACCCATGCGGCCGGTCTCACCGACCGAATAGGGAGGGAAGTTATAGTGCAGCAGGAAGTTTTCCTTGTAGGTGCCTTCCAGCGCGTCGATGAACTGCTCGTCATCGCCGGTGCCGAGGGTGGCAACCACCAGGGCTTGGGTCTCGCCGCGTGTGAACAGGGCCGAACCGTGGGCGCGGGGCAAGATACCCACTTCACCGATGATCGGACGGACCTTGTCGAGTGCACGGCCATCGATGCGGATCTTGGTTTCCAAAACGTCGCGACGCAGAACCGAGGCTTCGCATTCCTTGAAGGCTGAGCCGAACTTGCTGCTGTCATAGCCGTCTGGGTTGGCGTCAGACTTGATCAGCGCCGAAGCGGCGATCTTCTTGGCCGCGTCCAGAGCCGCATGGCGGTCTTGCTTGCCGGTCAGCTTGTAGGCGGCCTTCAGATCTTCGCCGACGAGGGCCTTGATCTTGTTTTCCAAGGGCGACAGGTCTTCAGCGTGGAAGTCCCAAGGCTCCTTGGCCGCATGTTCGGCCAGCTCGATGATCGCGTCGATCACAGGCTGGAAACCGCGCTGAGCGAACATAACGCCGCCCAGAACGATCTCTTCTGGCAGTTCCTTAATTTCGGATTCAACCATCATCACGGCGTCGTTGGTGCCGGCGACAACCAGATCCATACGGTTTTCGGCCGTCATCTGGTCGAGGGTTGGGTTCAGGACGTACTCGCCATTGATGTAGGCGACGCGCGCTGCACCGATGGGGCCCATGAAGGGAACGCCCGAAATGGTCAGGGCAGCCGAAGCGGCGACCATGGCCAAGATGTCAGGATCGTTTTCAAGGTCGTGCGCCAGAACGGTGATGACCACTTGGGTCTCGTTCTTGAAGCCCTTGACGAACAGAGGACGGATTGGACGGTCGATCAGGCGCGAGACCAGGGTCTCCTTTTCGGAGGGACGGCCCTCGCGCTTGAAGAAGCCACCGGGGATCTTACCGGCGGCAAAGGTCTTTTCCTGATAATTCACAGTCAGCGGGAAGAAGTCGATCCCGGCTTTTGGCGAACGGGCGGCGACGACGGTCGCCAGAACCACGGTCTCGCCGTAGGTGGCCAGCACAGCGCCGTCAGCTTGACGCGCGATACGGCCGGTCTCGAGGGTCAGCGTGCGGCCGGCCCAGTCGATGGATTTACGTTTAATGTCGAACATGTTTGTCTTTCGGTCTCCCCCCCAGGCCCATTCCTTACGGGGGATGCGGGACGAGCCGGGAGCGACCATTCGCTAACCCGGCATTGTCGTCCTTGGTCTAGACTTCCTCCTGCCCCCTATCGGACTCATGCCATTGGGGCGAGGAGGAAGGCAGTCTTGGCTGTGCCTTAGCGGCGCAGGCCCAGGGTTTGGATCAGAGCGGCATAGCGGCCATGATCTGTGTCCTTCAGGTGGTCCAGGAGACGACGGCGTTGCGAGACCATCTTCAGAAGGCCGCGACGCGAGTGGTTGTCCTTTTTGTGGGTCTTGAAGTGCTCGGTCAGATTGGAAATCCGTTCTGACAGGATCGCCACCTGCACTTCGGCCGAGCCGGTGTCGCCTTCAGAGCGAGCATGGGCTTGGATGACTTCAGCTTTACGTTCAATCGTGATCGACATCGGTGTCTCCTTGTTCAAGATGAAATACCCGCGTCGGACTAAGCTGTCCGGCGCGCATCTCACAAAGGCTGATCGCTAAGCCATCCAGCTTTGCCAAAACGGTTCGAGACGCATCTTGGCCCCCAATGGTGCGGGGAACGCGAGACGCACGAAGCGTTTCGACCTGTCTGGGAAGCAGAATGATCGGGCGCCCTTGCTTGAGCCGGAATGCCTCTTCCTCAGTTATGGCCAGCGCCGGGATGTCGTCCAGCGCGGTCTCAACGGGAAGCAAAGCCTCCGAAGCGGCGTTCTTATGCACCAACTCTTCCAGAAATTCTAGTGTAATTGCACGCTCTTGCCCGAAGGCCCCAACGCGCAGGCGGCGCAGATCGCTGACGTGACCGCAGGCCCCGAGCATGACGGCAAGGTCACGGGCCACGGAACGGACATAGGTTCCCTTGCCACAGCGAATATCAATTACCGCATGGTCCGGGTCTGGAATCTCGACCAGATCGGCCTCATAGATCGTGACCCGGCGGGCAGCGAGCTCGAACTCAACCCCCTCACGGGCCAGATCATAGGCCCGCTCGCCATCGACCTTAATGGCCGAAAAGTTGGGCGGGACCTGATCGATCTCGCCGACAAAGCTCTTGAGGGCCTCAGCAATGGCTGCAGGGTCGGGGCGCACATCTGAGGTCGCGGTCACCTCGCCCTCGCGGTCAAAGCTGGCGGTCGAGGTGCCCCAGGCGACGGTGAACCGATAGGTCTTATCGGCCTCCATCAGATAGGGCACGGTCTTGGTCGCCTCGCCCAAGGCGATGGGCAAGATGCCAGTGGCTAACGGGTCGAGCGTTCCGGCATGACCGGCCTTTTGCGCATTTAACAGCCGCCGCACCCGACTGACCGCCGTGGTCGAGCCCATATCATGTGGCTTATCAAGGACGATCCAGCCTGAGACGGGCAGGCCCTTCTTACGCCGGGCCATGGTCGCCGTCTTCATCCTCATCCGGCGCAGCGATATCGGCGCGAACGCGGGGATCGTCGAACAGTTTTTCAATATGTTCGGCGGTAGCGAAGCTCTGATCATGAATGAAGCGCAGATCCGGCGTGAACTTCATATCGATCATCCGGCCCAGCAGGCCACGGATATATTTCGAGACCGCATTGAGCGACTTGATGATGGGCTTGGCATTTTCGCCGCGCAGGGGCTGCACAAAGCACATGGCGTGGCGAAGGTCCGGGGTCATCCGCACCTCGGTCACGGTCACGATCACGCCGGCTAGGGTCGGATCGAGAAAGGTCTCTTCGCGCAGGATCTCGACCAAGGCGTGGCGGACAAGCTCGCCGGCGCGCAACTGCCGCTGGCTGGGGCCCGAAGGCCCGGACGGGCGCGAAGCCTTAGCAGGACGTTTCATAGCACTCTCCTAGCCTCACCGGCGGATCGGACGCCGCGGAAGGGACGGACAAAAGGACGTGGCTTGTAGCCCCACTGATGTGGAAAGTCGAGGGAGGGGGGTTATGTCGGCCACTCAGCGCTTCAGCCCGACCCGCAACATCCCTGTATCCCCTTCAAAACCGACCAGACGCCAGCTTCCGGCCTCCTTGTGGAAGACCAAGAGGCATGGGCCATCCTTCTTGCGGGGCGCGCAGACGGTGGTCTCGTCGATGGGACGAAGGAGGCTGGCTATGGCCAAGCGATCGGGCAAGGGCTTGGTGGCCGAATAGCCCATAGTCTCGGCGACTGCCGCGAAGACATCGGGCTGGACCAACTGATCGACGGCCAGATCGACGAGGGGCCGGGCCAAGATCGCGCCGAGGACGGCTAGACTGTCTGTGCCATGGGCCTTGGCG
>CAISGS010000117.1 GCA_903884915.1 uncultured Caulobacteraceae bacterium
CCAATATCCATCAGGCCGAAATAGGCGGTTAGGCCCGTGGCACCCAGAACGCTCATAAAGGCGGTCAGGGGAATGCCGGGAAGGCTTGGCACCGGATTGACGGCGTTTTCGTGCCCGATTGTATAGGCCTGCCAGCCGCCAAGGCCGGGATTGACCAGATCGCCGGGTTGAAAGCGGCTCGAGCGCGAGGCCTCGACCACACCAATGGTCCCGCCGCGCATGACCTCGCCCAGCGCGACCGGCGGCATATACTGGTCCTGATCACTCATCCAGATGCGGTTGGTGGGGTCGAGCGACAGATAGATATTGCGCACCAGGACCTCGCCGTCCTCAAGGTCGCGCACGGGCGCGTCAATGAAGGCCAGATCATCGGCGCTGATGTCGCCCTCGGGACGCTTGCGCAAAATCCATTGTTTGTTGGTCGGCCAATTGGTGGTCATGCTGTTTTTTTCCTCAAGAACCCTATGTTTGGAGGGGATCATGGCGTGGTTGTCGTCAATGTCGAGAGGCCTTGAACGCTGAACAGGGCTTGGCACCACGACAATCTGGCCTTAGCTCTACCCGGCGATGATCCCGGTGTGCCGGACCTGAAGGATTTTACGCTTGAAGCCTCTGTTCACTGCCCTCAAAGCTGCTCTCCTGAGCTTGGCCCTGTCCGGTTTGGCGGGTCTGCAGACCCCTGCCATGGCCGCAGCGGTGGATACGGGTCACGTCAAGGCGGAACTGATCGTCAGCGGTGAAGCCGTCCCCGGCGGTGAGGTCCTAGTGGCCTTGCGTCAGACCATCGCCAAGGACTGGCACACCTATTGGCGCAATCCCGGTGATGCCGGTCAGGCGACGACGCTGGATTGGCGCTTGCCCTCTGGTTGGCAGGCGGGGCAGATCATTTGGCCGACGCCAAAGCGCCTGCCGCTCGGCACCTTGATGAACTATGGCTATGAGGGCGAGGCCCTGTTGCCGGTCTCGATCACGGTGCCTGCTGACGCCAAGCCGGGCCAGCGCATTAACCTGAAGGCCGAGGCCGGATTTCTGGTCTGTAAGGACATCTGCATTCCCGAACAGGCCAGCCTGACCGCCGAGGTCGTGGTCGCTTCCGGTGCGCCCAAGATCGATGCCAAGGCCGCAAAGGCCATTTCTGACACCCTAACCGCCGTGCCTAAGCTCTCGGGCCTCAAGGCGGTGATGACCCGTGATCAGGACGTGGTGAAACTGTCCATAACCGGTACGCCTCTGGCGGGCAGCAATTTCCCGGACGCCTATTTCTTTGCTTTCGACAGCACGCTTCTCGACCATGCCCGGCCCCAGACAATCGAGCGCGGGCCTGACGGCCTGACCCTGTCCCTTCCCGCAGGCTATGGCTTCACGAAAGGGCCCGCGCCCGCCGTCTTGGCGGGTGTGATTGATCTGGGCGGCGCGGCCTATGAGATCGAGGCCAAGGCGGGTGAGCCGCTGGCCGGTGCGGCGGGTCTGGGCGCTCCGACGGCGACCGACAAGGCCCCAGAGGCCATGAGCTTGCCGCTCGCGGTTCTGTTCGCCTTTCTTGGTGGCCTCATCCTCAACCTGATGCCTTGCGTGTTCCCGATCCTGTCGATGAAGGCCGCCGCCCTGACCGCGCACGGCGGCGAGCATTCTGATTCTAGAGGCCAGGGGCTGGCCTTCTTGGCCGGTGTGGTCGCGACCTTCCTAGGGCTGGCTGGGGCCTTGATCGCCGCCAAGGCGGCAGGCGCGGCCGTCGGTTGGGGCTTTCAGCTCCAGTCGCCGCCGGTCGTGGCCGCGCTCTGTCTGGTCATGCTGCTCACGGC
>CAISGS010000118.1 GCA_903884915.1 uncultured Caulobacteraceae bacterium
CAACTGCCACATTCGTCGTTGGTGCGACCTGTGAATTGACGTTGATGGAATCTAGTTTTGTAACGTCAGCTGGATCGTAATCAATTGTACCATCAGCCTGTACAGGCCAGCCCAGCAGATACTGGCCGCTGCTATTTTTCAAATAGCCATTTTTATCGGCTGTGAAGTCACCCACCCGCGTGAAAGAGCGATCCGAGGATGAGGTTTGGGCAGCATAGCCGTTTGAAACGGTAAAGAAGCCTTGTCCCGAAATGGCAACGTCTGTTGAAGAGGTGGACTGTTGTAACGCCCCTTGCAGCGAGACATATTGACGGGCTGAGCTGGTAACGCCAGCCCCCTCTGGGGATTGGCCGCCTCCGGAATTGGAGACAAGGTTGGCAAATTGGGCAGAACTGCTTTTGAAGCCGACCGTGTTCACATTTGCGATGTTGTTCGAGATAACGGACAGCGCAGCCGCGTTGGCCGTTAGGCCAGCGACACCTGTGCGCATTGAGGAGTTGATACTCATTTTGTTGTCCTTTTCGATGCGTCTTGGATTGGGTTATGGGAATAGAATTGATGGGATGGCTTGGCGTTTCCGGCCTTGGGTCTTGAGCGTCAAATGCCCCCAGAAATACCGACAATGGCCCTGTAGGGCACCCTGCCGCTGGTTAGAGAGACCATGGTTTGATCACCGACCTGTTCGGCGCCTGTGGCGGTGCCCTTAACCATCGTCGTAATTGCGACCGACTTGCCGTCGGCATCGGCGGCATTGAAGGATGCCGTATAGGGTCCGCCGTCTGCCAAGGTGCGACCGGCCAGGTCTTTGCCGTTCCAACTGAGGGTGTGACGACCGGCGCTGACGTCAGACAGCTTTTCGGTGTGCACGATGGCTCCAGCGGCATTCTTGATGCTCACCGATCCCGCCGCGGCATTGGTGCTCAGTTCGTAGATCCAATCGGCCTTACCACCGTCGATATTGTTATCGTTGGACGTTGCTGTAACCGTTTTGCCGATTAGCCCGACAGCGGTTCCCATCGCATTGGCGCTTTGTGAGACCAGCTTTGTCAGCAGTTCGTTGGACAGAAGCTGCTGCTCAACCCCGGTCATCTGAGTCAACTGCTGGGTCATGGTGTTCATGTCCGTCGGTGACGTAGGGTCTTGGTTTTTCAACTGCGTGGTCAGCAAGGTCAGGAAGGTCTGCGAATTTGCAGCTATTTTGGTGCTGCTCGTTGCGATCTGTGACTTGGCGGCGGCGGCGACTGTGGCTGCATCGGCTGTTGTGATGGCCATGTTCTAGATCCTCACATCAACGCCGGTACTCGACCGACGACTATAGGCAGAAGAGGCTTCTGCGACCCTTAGAGCGGCGGCTTCCGCCAAATCATTGGTGTCTTGGAACATACGGTTCTGGGCAGTCCGGCGAGCGGCCTCTTGCCAATCTTGTTGGTTGGCCTGTTGCTGGGGTGTGCCAAAGCCCTGACCTTGTCCGTCGGCAAAGCTGATCCCATCGCGCGAAAGACTAAAGCCCGACTGTTCTAGGGCCTGTTGAAGTTCAGCTGCGCGGCCCTTGAGTTCTGCAGCCGCCTGAGGATTGTCAAACTTCATGGCCGCGCTAACTTCGCCGCGGGCATTGATGGTGATTTTTACATCGACCTTTCCGAGGCCTTCGGGGGTTAAGGAGATGTCAAACTGAGCCGACTTGCCGTCAAATTTGCGGCTGATCTCAGCGGCCAGATGGGGTGCGGTCCCTGAGGTGGAAAGGGTTGGCGATGAACTCTGCTGAAGGGCCCCTTGGCTGACCTTGCTCTCAAGCGGCAAGGCTGTCCCGAAGATGTCTGTTGAGGCTTCGCTATCGTTTTGGAGCGTTTGGGCGGCAACATTTTCAGAAGGGTCCGCCGGCGCGTCTTTGGGCGTAGCGTCCTGATCCGTATTACTGGTCCCGCCATTTGTAGATGCGGCGATCACTGTAAGAGAGGTTGCAATCCCTGATGTCTGCGTCCCGTCAGCTGGAGCGACGGGCGTTGACGACTTTTGGCTGCTGGTCTGAGCCATTTCGCGAACATCTGCTTGAGCGCCGACCAAAGCCTGGGTCGCCGCGCTCAAGGCTTGGGGCGCGGGCTGTGCGGGTGCAACCGACGGGGCTTGAACGGTGGCGGATTGGACTGTTGGCGCGCGACCTAGGTCCGGCGCGGTGTCCTTTGAAGCGACGGGCGTTGACGACGCCTCACTGCTGGTCTGAGCCGTTTCGCGAACATCTGCTTGAGCGCCGACCAAAGCCTGGGTCGCCGCGCTCAAGGCTTGGGGCGCGGGCTGTGCGGGTGCAACCGACGGGGCTTGAACGG
>CAISGS010000119.1 GCA_903884915.1 uncultured Caulobacteraceae bacterium
CAGTGCGCAAGTGGCGGCATTAAGTAGTGATGCCTTTGCCGCATTGAATACCGCTGATTTAAGCGCATTAACAAGTTTGGCTGTGGTAGGTATCACGACAGCGCAAATCGGCACACTCGACAGTGCTGACGTTGTAGCGCTCAATACCGATATCGCCAATATGACCACAGCGTCAATGTCGACATTAACGAGTGCACAACTCAGAGCGTTCACTACGGCGCAAATTGCTGCACTTGATAGCGCAGACGTGGCAGCATTGACCAGTGGCGCATTTGACGGATTGACTATTGGTATTGGTTTGCCTGCATTGACGAGTAGTCTGACCGCCAGAGACGGCGATGCCTTGCCAATGTTCGTCACCCTTAAAGACGTCGCTATAGCGGGCGCTGAACAGGGCGTTGGTGACCACGGCGCGCTGGATCTCGGCGATTTCAGCCGAGGTTGGCCAGACATCCTTGAGGAACACGGGCTGACCGTCTGAACCGGTGCCCAAGGGCTCGGTCGTCAGGTCGATGCTCATATTGCCGGCCAGGGCATAGGCGACCACCAGAGGCGGCGAGGCCAGATAGTTGGCGCGCGTATCGGGATTGACCCGGCCTTCGAAGTTGCGATTGCCCGACAGGACCGAGACAGCAACCAGATCGCTGTCCTGAATGGTCTTGGTCACGGCTTCGGCCAGAGGGCCCGAATTGCCGATACAGGTGGTGCAGCCATAGCCGACCAGATTGAAGCCCAGAGCATCCAGATGCTCGGTCAGGCCCGCCTTGGCCAGATAGTCGGTGACGACCTGCGAGCCGGGGGCCAGCGAGGTCTTGACCCAAGGCTTGGTCTTGAGGCCCAGCTCATTAGCCTTCTTGGCTACCAGACCCGCCGCGATCAGGACGCTAGGGTTAGAGGTGTTGGTGCAGGAGGTGATGGCCGCAATGACCACATCGCCATTGCCAAGGTCATGGCCTTCGCCGGGAACCTCAACGCGGACGTGGTCGCCGGGCTTGCCAAATTCACCGGCCAGCGCTTCCTTGAACTTGGCGGCAGACTCGCTGAGCAGAACCCGGTCTTGCGGACGCTTGGGGCCTGCCATTGAGGGCTGAACCGAACCGAGGTCCAGATCGAGCGTGTCGGAGAAGACGGGATCTTCTGCGCCGGGTTCGAGCCACATGCCCTGGGCCTTGGCATAGGCCTCAACCAGTGCCACGCGCTCAGGCGTGCGGCCAGTGGCGGTCAGGAAGTCGATGGTCGCTTGGCTGACGGGGAAGAAGCCGCAGGTGGCGCCATATTCTGGAGCCATGTTGGCGATGGTGGCCTGGTCTTCCAAGGTCAGGGCGGTGACGCCTTCGCCATAGAACTCGACGAACTTGCCGACGACGCCCTTCTTGCGCAGCATCTGGGTGACCGTCAGCACCAGATCGGTGGCGGTTGCGCCTTCGGGCATGGTGCCGGTCAGCTTGAAGCCGATCACTTCGGGGATCAGCATCGGGATGGGCTGGCCGAGCATGGCCGCCTCGGCCTCAATGCCGCCCACGCCCCAGCCTAGAACGGCCAGGCCGTTGATCATGGTCGTGTGGCTATCGGTGCCGACCACCGTGTCAGGATAGGCCAGCTCGACGCCATCGGCGGCGGCGGCCGTCCAAACGGTCTGGGCCAGATATTCCAGATTGACCTGATGGCAGATGCCGGTCCCGGGAGGCACGACGCGGAAATTGTTGAAGGCCGATGAGCCCCAACGCAGGAAGCGGTAACGCTCGAGGTTGCGCTCATATTCTCGCCCGACATTCTTAGCGGCCGAGTCTGCGCCGCCGAAATAGTCGACCATCACCGAGTGGTCGATGACCAGATCGACGGGGTTCAGCGGATTGATCTTTTCAGGATCGGCACCCAGGTGGGTCATGGCGTCGCGCATGGCGGCCAGATCGACCACGGCGGGAACGCCGGTAAAGTCTTGCATCAGCACGCGGGCGGGGCGGAACGAGATCTCGTGCTCGGTCTTGCCCTTATTGTCGATCCAGGCCGAGATGGCCCGCAGATCGGCTTCACCGACACTGTTACCATCCTCGTTGCGCAGGAGATTTTCCAGCAACACCTTCATGGACATGGGCAGTCGCGAGACATTGGCCAGACCCGCCGCTTCGGCGGCAGGCAGGCTGTAGTAGGCGTAGGTCTTGTCGCCAACAACGAGGTCGCGGCGAGTCTTTAGGCTATCATGCGATGACATACGAAAAGATCCTTTCGTTAGGTCCCGTCCCCGGGACTGTCCTGTGCCGTCCGAACATCGGTAGCGGAGGATCGCGCGCATCTTGGACCGGACACACAGCGTCCGACCCCGCGCCGCGTAAGCCCCGCACGGCGTGCTGTTCATACTCGCCTAAGGGCCCTTCGTCCATTCATCTGAAAGGGACATTCTGTCTGGCCGCAACCTGGTCTATGAAGAGGGATGATTTGCGCCGTCCATATGCAAAATTTGGCCATTATCCGTGGCGAACGGCTCCTGTTTCAGGGGCTGAACCTCAGCGTTCATAAAGGCGAGGCTGTGGCCCTGACCGGGGCCAATGGTTCAGGCAAGACCAGCCTCTTGCGGGCCATCGCCGGTTTGATCCGGCCCCATGCGGGCGACGTGCAGTTCGAGGGACACGCAGGCGCGCTCGAGGCTGAAGATGCCCGCAGCCAAGGGGTGCATCTGCTGGGTCACCAAGATGGCTTCAAGGCGACCCGCACGGCGTGGGAAGAGCTGCTGTTTCAAGTTCAATGGACCGGTGGCACTGAAGTTAGTGCAAGGGCGGCCAGTGCACGGCTTGATCTGGACCGTTTGGCGGGGCTGGAGGTGCGCAAGCTCTCTGCCGGTCAAAGGCGGCGCCTCGCCTTGGCGCGGTTGGTGGCCAGTCCCCGGTCCCTTTGGCTTCTGGATGAGCCTATGGCGCCGCTGGATACAGCGCGACGCGCGGTGTTCGGAGACTTGATGGCTGAGCATTTGGCGGGCGGCGGCATGATCATCGCCGCCGTGCATGATCCCCTCCCGATCGCGGCGCGGGCCTGTGACCTGTCTAGCGCGATGGGGCCATCAGCATGAACGGCTTTTGGGTCATGTTGCGCCGAGAAATGGCCATGGCTTGGGGCCGAGGCGGCGGGCCGCTTTTGGCCCTGACCTTCTTTGTCGCGACCGCGACCCTGCTGCCCCTTGCTGTGGGCGCCTCTCCAGCCCGTCTGGCCGCCGTCGCGCCGGGCTCGGCTTGGCTGGCCTTGGCTTTGGCCAGCCTTCTGTCGCTCGAGCGCCTGTTTGAGCGGGACTATGAGGACGGAACCTTGGACCTCTTGGCGCTCGGCCCTGTGCCGCTCGAGGCGGTGGCCTTTGCCAAGGGCCTCGCCCAATGGCTGACCAATG
This sequence comes from uncultured Caulobacteraceae bacterium, assembly GCA_903884915.1. GTDB lineage: Bacteria > Pseudomonadota > Alphaproteobacteria > Caulobacterales > Caulobacteraceae > CAISGS01. The sequence continues at coordinate 3,377 of CAISGS010000119.1, forward strand.
GCGCACCTCTAGCCTTGGCCGCGCCGGTGGTGGCGGTCGCTTTGGGCGCAGACCTTCGGCTGGTGCCCCTGATCTTCCTCAGCGCCCTGATCGGCGGGCTGGGCCTTGCCTTTACCGGTGGCATAGGCGCGGCCTTGAGCTTGGGCAGCAAGCGCGGCGGGGTCTTGATTGCCGTGCTGGTCTTGCCCCTGTTCGCACCGCCCGTGATCTTTGGCGCGGGGGCCATCGAGGCCTTTGCCGGGGGGCTAGACTGGCACCCGGCCTTGGGTCTTTTGTCGGCCTATGGATTGGCTGCCGCAGCCCTTGGGCCCTTTGCTATGGCGGCGGCCTGTCGAAACGCCCTATCGTGAGCGCCACAAGCGACAATCGCGCACTTGCCGCCGGACCGCGCCCCCGCTATCGAGAATAGATGTTCCAAGCCCTCGCCAATCCTCAACGGTTCATGGACTTTTCCCGCTGGGCCGCGCCCATCTTGGGCATCATCGCCGTCATCCTCGTCGCCATGGGTCTTTGGCTGACCTTTACCGTGCCCGAGGACTATCAGCAGGGCGATACGGTCCGGATCATGTTCATCCATGTGCCCGCCGCCTATATGGCCATGTTCTGTTATGCCTGTTTGGGCGGTGCCAGTTTTATGGGCCTGGTCTTTCGTCATTCTCTGGCCGATGCAGCCGGACGAGCCTGCGCACCGTTGGGCGCGGGTTTTACCTTTCTGGCGCTGGTCACGGGTTCCCTCTGGGGCCGACCCATGTGGGGCACCTGGTGGGTGTGGGATGCGCGCATGACCTCGGTGCTGGTCCTGCTGCTGCTCTATATCGGCTATATGGCCCTGCAAGCG
>CAISGS010000120.1 GCA_903884915.1 uncultured Caulobacteraceae bacterium
CGCCCTGCCGTGAAGGCACCGGCTGGATGTGGCGCGTGATGGAGCGCATGGCGACCGGCGAGGCCGAGATGAAGGAGATCGATCTCCTGCTCGACGTGGCTAGCCAGGTGGAAGGTCACACCATCTGCGCCCTCGGCGACGCAGCGGCTTGGCCGATCCAAGGCCTGTTCCGTCACTTCCGCCCCGAAGTCGAAGACCGCATCACCCGCTATCGCATCGGTCGCCCTCATGTTCAGGGCGTCACCCTGACGGCGGCGGAGTAACGGACATGGTCGCGACGGTTGCAATGTTGAGCGTAGGATTTGCACATCATGCCTAAAGCCAAGGTCAATGGCGTCGAGGTCGAGTTCGAGCCCGGCATGACGGTTCTTCAGGTCGCCGAGTTGGCGGGCGAAGAGATTCCGCGTTTTTGCTATCACGAACGGCTGTCCATCGCGGGCAATTGCCGCATGTGCTTGGTCGAGGTAAAGCCTGGACCGCCAAAGCCGCAGGCCTCTTGCGCCCTTCCGGCGGCAGAAAACCAAGAGATCTTCACCAATAGCCCGATGGTCAAGAAGGCCCGCGAAGGGGTGATGGAGTTCTTGCTCATCAACCACCCGCTCGATTGCCCGATCTGCGATCAGGGCGGTGAGTGCGATCTGCAAGACCAAGCCATGGGCTATGGCCGCGACGAGACGCGCTTTGACGAGAATAAGCGCGCCGTCGAAGAAAAGTTCATGGGTCCCCTGATCAAGACGGTCATGACCCGCTGCATCCAGTGCACCCGCTGTGTGCGCTTTGTCACCGAAGTCGCTGGCGTGCCGGAAATCGGCATGACGGGCCGGGGCGAAGATGCCGAAATCACCACCTATCTCGAAGGGGCTGTGAACAGCGAGCTGTCGGGCAATGTGATCGATCTTTGCCCGGTCGGTGCCCTGACCTCCAAGCCCTACGCCTTCAATGCCCGGCCTTGGGAGTTGAAAAAGACTGAGACCATCGATGTGATGGATGCTCTGGGCAGCGCCATTCGCATCGATGCTCGCGGTGCTGAAGTCATGCGCGTCCTGCCGCGCATCAATGAAGAGGTCAATGAAGAGTGGATCTCTGACAAGACCCGCTATGCCTGCGATGGTCTGATGCGCCAGCGTCTAGACCGGCCCTATATCCGCACCAGCGGCAAGCTGCAGCCCGCGACCTGGGCGCAAGCCTTTGATGCGGTTGTTGAAAAGCTGAAGTCGGCCAAGGCGGACCAGGTCGGCGTCATTGCTGGTGATCTGCAAGACGCGGAATCGATGAAGGCGGCGCTCGACCTGTTCGGGTCGCTTGGCGTGACCAGCCTCGATTGCCGTCAAGATGGCGCGGCGTTGGACCCCAAGGCGGGCCGGACCTCCTATCTGTTTAACTCGTCGATCGCCGGGATCGATGAGGCTGACCATATTGTCCTGATCGGCGTCAATCCGCGTCACGCGGCCCCCGTGCTGAATGCCCGCATTCGCCGGGCCGTGATGCAGGGCACCTGCAAGGTCAGCGTGATCGGCGAGCAGGCCGACCTGACCTATGGTTACGACTATTTGGGCGCAGGTCCTGAGACCTTGACCCGCTTTGCCGCCAAGCCTCCCAAGGGCGCGGCCAAGCCGATGTTGATCGTCGGCGCTGAGACCGTGGCCCGGGCCGATGGCGCGGCCGTGCTGGCGCTAGTGGCCAAGGCCGCCAAGGCGATGGGCGCGGTCAAGGACGGTTGGAACGGCTTTAACATCTTGCACACCGCAGCCAGCCGCGTTGGCGGTCTGGATATGGGCTTTGTGCCGGGTGAGGGCGGTTTGACCGCCGCTCAAATGGTGCAAAAGGGTGCGCTCGACGTTCTGGTCCTTATGGGCGCAGACGAGATCGACCTGTCCGCTTCTGACGCCTTTGTCATCTATATGGGCACTCACGGCGATGCTGGCGC
>CAISGS010000121.1 GCA_903884915.1 uncultured Caulobacteraceae bacterium
CTCCCCGCGCATGTAGAAGGTCTATGGCGGGGAGCTAAACATGGTGTTTTTGACGGGTTATATCTATTTGGCCGCCACGCTCGGCGGCATGCTGCCCGACAATATCCTGATCAAGGCGGTCTATTACGCCGTTATCGGGATCGGTTGGGGCGTGCCCCTGATCCCGCTTCTGTCTTGGATGGACAAAGACAAATAGCGGCCAACAAAAAGGGCCGCCTTTCGGCGACCCTTTTGTCCAACTCACTTCGCCTCGGTGAAGAGGAAGAAATGGTCGGAGCGGCGGGATTCGAACCCACGACCCCTTGACCCCCAGTCAAGTGCGCTACCAGGCTGCGCTACGCTCCGTTAGAAGAGCGAGCCTTATAGGCAGGGCTTTGCCGCGCCGCAATCGCAAAAGTCTATCAATAGGCGCTTATAGCTATTGGGCGTCGAGGACGCGGTCCAAACGCTGCTTGGTATCGATCAGCAGCTTTAGGTTCCGCTCGAGGTCTGCGCGCGCCTTAGCGTCAATGGCGGCAAATCCGGTCAGGGGTAAGGCGGGCTTCGGCGCTGGCGCGGGCGCTGCAACAACGGGCGCGGCCTGCGGAGCCACCTCAGATACGAGCTCAGGCACAGGGCCATCGGCCCCGGCAACGAGACGCTTGGAGCCTTGATCGCGATAGAGCTTTTGCACGCCCTTGATCGTGAAGCCTTCCTTGTGCAGCAGATCGCGCACACCGGCCAAGACGGTCAGGTCATGGGGACGATAGAACCGGCGCCCGCCGGCCCGCTTCATCGGCCTGATGAAAGAGAATTTGGTTTCCCAGAACCGCAGCACATGCTGAGGCACACCGAGCTCGTCAGCGGCCTCGGAAATGGTTCGGAAAGCATCCGGCCCTTTTTGCACCCTACTGCCTCAGTCTAGCCGCCCAAGGCCTTGTCGATACGGGCCTTGATCACCTGCGAGGCGCGAAAACCGATAACGCGGCGCGGGTTGATGGTGGCCGGCTCGCCGGTCTTGGGATTGCGGCCGATCCGTTCGCGCTTGGCGCGGACTTGAAAGACGCCAAAGCCCGAAAGCTTGACGGTCTGCCCCTGCTCCAAGGCTTCAGCGACCAGATCTAGGGTACGCTCGACTAATGCGGCTCCATCTTGGCGGGTCAAACCCACTTCCAGATGGACAGCTTCGCAAAGATCCGCGCGTGTCAGTGTTTCGCCCTTCATCAGGGAAGCCCCCACAGCCAATTAACCTGATTGGGTTTTGCCCCGATTATTACGCCAAGTCAAAGGGTTCTGGCGAAGAGACAAGTTTTCGCCTTAGAGGCGCAGAACGCAGGCGCCCCAGGTCAGGCCGCCACCCATGGCTTCCAGCAGCAAAAGCTGCCCCGGCTTGATGCGGCCATCTTCAATCCCGTGGTTGAGCGCAAGGGGAATCGAGGCCGCCGATGTGTTGGCGTGAAGGGCGACGGTCGAGATGACCTTCTCTTCGGGGATACCGACCCGCCTGGCCACGCCTTCCAAAATCCGTTGATTGGCTTGGTGGGGAATGAACCAGTCGACCTCAGCCATGGTTACGCCCGCAACGGCGGCAGAGGCCTCGATGGCTTCGGAAATATTGACCACCGCATGGCGAAACACCTGATTGCCGAGCATCCGCAGATGCCCAACCGTGCCGGTGCTGGACGGACCGCCATCGACGAACAGCAGGTCCTTCTTGGACCCATCCGCCCGGAGCGAAAAGCCCAGCAGACCACGATCGCTCGTCCGCCCCTGCCCCATCTGGGGTTCAAGCACCACCGCACCTGCGCCATCACCAAAGAGCACGCAGGTGCCCCGGTCGGTCCAGTCCATCAGGCGCGTCATGGTTTCTGCGCCAATGACCAGCGCACATTTGGCAAGGCCGCGCGCGACGAAGCCATCGGCCACCGACATGGCATAGACAAAGCCCGAACAGACCGCTTGAACGTCAAAGGCGATCCCGACGGGCGCATCGATCTTATGCTGCACCATCGTCGCCACGGACGGAAAGGTCAGGTCGGGCGTGGTGGTTGCAACAATGATCAGGTCAACATCCGACGCCTTGCGTCCCGCCGCCGCCAGAGCGCGCTGAGCGGCCACTGTGGCCAGATCCGAGGTGAACTCGCCCTCAGCGGCACGGTGGCGCTGGCGAATGCCTGTGCGCTCGACAATCCACTCATCATTGGTGTCGACAAATTTGGACAGATCGGTGTTGGTGACGATGTCCGATGGCAGATAGCCGCCAACGCCGGTTACGACGCTACGCAGGTTTGCAGATGAGGCGTCAGTCACTGAGGGCTTTCCTCTGATCCGGCAGGTTGGTCCCCGATGGGCGCATGAACCAAAACATCGCTAAGCTGGCTCATGCTGGCCTTAAACTCTTCGGCATAGTGGCTACGGGCCAGATTGGCCGCGACCTTGATGGCATTGGCAAAGCCGCGGTCGTCCGCGCCGCCATGGCTCTTAACCACCACGCCATTGAGGCCTAATAATGGCCCGCCATTGACCGAACTGGGGTCCAGCTTGGCGCGCATCTTCTTCAGAGCACCCGAGGCAATGACCGCGCCGATCTTGGACAGGAGGCTCGAGGTCAAGGCCCCGCGCATTTCCGAGGCAAAGAACCTAGCCATGCCCTCGGCGGTTTTCAACGCGACATTACCGGTAAAGCCGTCCGTGACCACGACGTCGACCGTGCCCTTGGCCAGATCA
>CAISGS010000122.1 GCA_903884915.1 uncultured Caulobacteraceae bacterium
CGGATCGGTTGACATAGCCGTGGCGCGTTTCCTTTGGCACCCTAACGAAATCGCCTGCCGCAAGCTCCGTGACTTGGTCATCGAGAAGGAAGGCGAGGGCACCTTTGAGCACCAAAAAGGTTTCCTCATAGAGACCATGCCTATGGGGGCTAAAGCTGGTCGGGGCATCTTGCAGCAGCGGCGCGACAATCCATTCCAGAACCGAAAAGTCCCCGCCCGTCTGGGCTCCCGAGATCAAAATCCTGACGCGATCCGCCCCATCCTCGAAAGCGCGGCCATCAGTGGCCTCAGGGACGATGGAGGGGATGGCTAAGACCACAGCTTTATCCAACGGCCTAATCCTTAGGTGCCATAAGATCAAAGCCGTAGGCTCGCTCAACTATCCCAATTCGAACATTATAGTGCGAATACCAGCGGGCTTTGCCTAGATGCTGGGCTTCAATGTGATCGACGGCGGCTTTCCATTTCAAAATGCTGGCCCCATCTCGCCAGAAAGAATTGGTGATGCCAAAACCATTGGAATCACGAGCGCTTTCAACGCCTAGAAACCCGTCCTGTTGCGCTGCAAGGGTCACCATTTTTGAGGCCATGTCATCATAACCTAGGTCATCACTCGTCCGGGTGGAAGAAAAGGCGACGATGTAATAGGGCGGGGGCGCAAGTGGGGGTTTCATCATCGATTATCCTGATTTTCACCAACTTTGAGGGGACATTGATAGGAACGCAATCCCCTTGGTTAGACATATGCAGGTCTAGAATTTATGAGATACGGGATCGTCGGGTCGTGATTGCCCCTAAAATTTTGAACCAGCTCTGCGGTTCGTCGCTTCGAACCCTATCGTCAGGCGCAAGACAATTGCCCCCCATCTTGCCGCCTTCGCGCAATTGACCTAACCCTGCGCGTCACATTTGCAGTTTAGGAGCCCGTCTGATGGGTCTCGCTTTCCTTTTTCCCGGTCAGGGCAGTCAAGCGGTTGGCATGGGTGGGGCGCTCTATGAGGCCTTTGCCAGCGCGCGCGAAGTGTTTCAGGAGGTCGATGAGGCCTTGGGGCAAAAGCTCTATGGGCTGATGAGCGCAGGGCCTGAAGAGGACCTGACCCTGACCGAGAATGCTCAGCCCGCCCTGATGGCGGTCAGTGTTGCGGTCACGCGGGTGCTGGAGGCTGAGTTCGGCGTTTCGGTCTCGCAGGCCAGCTTTATCGCCGGGCACAGCTTGGGCGAATATTCGGCGCTGGCGGCTGCGGGGGCGATCACCTTGGCCGATACGGCGCGTCTGCTGAAGCTGCGCGGTCAGGCCATGCAGCGCGCGGTGCCGGTCGGGGCAGGGGCCATGGCCTCGCTGATCGGCCCCAAGACCGATGTGGCCTTGGCCGAAGCGGCGGCGGCGGTCGGCGCCGAGGTCGGGGTCTGCGTCGTGGCCAATGACAATAACCAAGGCAATGTGGTGATCAGCGGCGATAAGGCGGCGGTCGACAAGGCCATCGAGGCGGCCAAGGCGCTGGGCGCGCGGGCCATCCCCCTGAACGTCTCCGCCCCTTTCCATTGCCCCCTGATGCAGCCCGCCGCTGACGAGATGGCTAAGGCGCTGGCCAGCACCTTGATCATCGCGCCGCGTGCGCCGCTGGTGGCCAATGTCACCGCCCGCCCTGTGCTGGACGCCGATGTCATCCGCAGCCTGCTGGTCGAGCAGGTGACGGGCCGTGTGCGCTGGCGCGAGTCGATGCTCTGGCTGGCCAATGAAGGCGGCGTGACCCGCTTTGCCGAGGCCGGGGCCGGAAAGGTCCTGTCGGGCATGGCCAAGCGCATCGCGCCTGACGTGGAAGCCACCCCATTGAACACCCCCGCCGATCTGGAGGCCTTCGCCGCCTCCCTCAAGGGCTAAAGGACCAGAGATAATGTTTGATTTGACCGGAAAGACTGCGCTCGTAACGGGCGCTAGCGGCGGGATTGGCGGGGCGATTGCCCGTGCGCTCCATGCCCAGGGCGCCCATGTGGTGCTGTCCGGCACGCGGCTGGCGGCGTTGGAGGCTCTGGCGGCGGAACTTGGCGAGCGGACCTCGATGGTGACCTGCAATCTGGGCGATACGGCCGAGGTCGATGGGCTGGTGGCCCGGGCCGAGGAGGCCGCTGGCGCGCCGCTCGATATCCTGATCGCCAATGCCGGCATTACCCGCGATGGCCTGTTGCTGCGCATGAAGGATGAGGACTGGGAAACGGTGATCAAGGTCAATCTTGAGGCCTATTTCCGGCTCAGCCGCGCCGCCCTCAAGGGCATGATGAAGCGCCGCTCTGGCCGGATCATCGGCATTACCAGCGTTGTCGGCGTGACCGGCAATCCGGGCCAGACCAACTATGCGGCCTCAAAGGCTGGCATGATCGGCTTTTCCAAGGCTTTGGCTCAAGAGGTGGGCAGCCGCAATGTCACCGTCAACTGCGTCGCGCCTGGTTTTATCGCCAGTCCCATGACCGATGATCTCAATGAGGCACAAAAGGCCGCGATCCTCACCAAGATCCCGTCTGGGCGCTTGGGAGAGGGCTCTGACGTCGCCGCAGCCTGCGTTTATCTGGCCAGCGACGCCGGTGGTTACGTCACCGGACAGACCCTGCACGTCAATGGCGGCATGGCGATGGTTTGATCCGAGGCACATTCTCGGTGTAGACACGCTAGTCTCGCAAAAAAGAACGTGCTAGCGAGAGCCTGTATCGGCCCACCCTCGGTGGAATCGATTCAGTAATTTAGGTTTCACGACCGGGTGACCGTCTAGCGATCGTCGTTAGGGGCATTCGGACCCACCATCTAGACAAGGGATTCCAGCGTATGTCCGACATTCTCGAACGCGTCCGTAAGATCGTGATCGAGCATCTGGACGCCGATCCGGAGAAGGTCACGGAAAAGGCCAGCTTCATCGACGATCTTGGTGCAGACAGCCTCGACAATGTCGAGCTCGTCATGGCTTTCGAAGAAGAGTTCGACATCGAGATTCCCGATGACGCCGCAGAACATATTCAAACTGTGGGCGACGCCGTGAAGTTCATCAGCGAGCGCCTCGCGGCCTAAGCTGTCACGATCGATGACAGGTCGCCGCGCCGGGCCATGCCGGGCGCGGCGTCTTGACTCATAGTCCCCGCTTAGATGGCCTTTAGGCGACTGCGGCGGACTGACCCCGCGATTGCCGGGGCGTTCAAAGGATCAAAGCCATGCGTCGTGTCGTCATCACCGGTCTTGGGCTGGTTACGCCATTGGGTAAAGGGGTTGATAACACCTGGTCAGCTCTGCTGGCAGGACGCTCTGGCGCGGGCCGGATCTCTGCCTTTGATCCAACCGACTATGGCTGTCAGATCGCCTGCGAAGTGCCTCGGGTCGATGGGCGCGGCGGCGGCGGCGTCGATATTGCCGGATCGTTCGATCCCAACCTGACCATGTCTTTGCGCGACCAGCGCCGGGTCGATGATTTCATTCTCTATGCCATGGCGGCGGCCGATGAGGCCGTCATTGACTCCGGCTGGCATCCCCAGACTGAGGAAGACCAGTGCCGCACCGGTGTAATCATCGGCTCGGGCATCGGCGGCCTCAATTCCATTGCCGAGACCGCGCTTGAGCTCGAGGCCAAGGGGCCGCGCAAGATCAGCCCCTTCTTCATTCCTTCTGCCCTGATCAATCTGGCCTCGGGTCAGGTCTCGATCCGTTACGGGCTTAAGGGCCCGAACCATTCGGTGGTCACGGCCTGCGCCACGGGCGCTCATGCGATTGGCGATGCGATGCGCCTGATCCAGTGGGGCGATGCGGACGTGATGTTTGCGGGCGGTGCTGAGGCGGCTGTGTGCAAGCTTGGCGTCGCGGGCTTCGTTGCCGCGCGGGCCATGAGCACCAACTTCAATGATCGGCCCCAGATGGCCTCCAGACCCTATGACAAGGACCGCGACGGCTTTGTGATGGGCGAGGGCGCGGGCGTTCTGGTGCTGGAAGAATATGAGCACGCCATGGCGCGCGGCGCGAAGATCTATGCCGAAGTGGTCGGCTATGGCCTGTCTGGCGACGCCTATCACATCACCGCGCCCGCCAGTGATGGCGACGGCGGTTTCAGGGCCATGAACCTGTCTCTGGCCCGCGCGGGTATTGATCCCTCGCAGATCGACTATATCAACGCCCACGGCACCTCGACGCCCTTGGGCGACGAGATCGAACTGGGCGCGGTAGAGCGGATGCTGGGGGCATCGGCCTCTAAGACCACCATGTCCTCGACCAAGTCCTCGATTGGTCACCTGCTGGGCGCTGCGGGCGCTGTGGAGGCCGCCTTTACGGCCCTGGCCATTCGTGACCAGATCGCGCCGCCGACGATCAATCTGGACAATCCATCGATTGAGACCGCCATCGATCTGGTGCCGCACAAGGCCAAGAAGATGGAAATCAATGTCGCCCTGTCCAACAGCTTTGGCTTTGGCGGTACCAACGCCTCGCTCGTGTTCAAGCGGGTCCCATGACCTCGGCTGGCGAGCCAACGCCTCCTGAAACGCCGAGCGCGACGCCGCTAAAGCGTCCGCTGCTGATCATGGCTGTCAGCGCGGCGGCAACCCTCGCCCTGCTGATGAGTCTGGCCCTGATCTGGGGCCTTGCGACCTATAGCCTACCCGGGCCTGCATCGGCCGACGGCGCTGACCGGATCGTGGAACTTGCTGAGGGGGCCAATCTACCCGAGATTTCAGAGGTTCTGGCCCAAGACAAGGTGATCTCGTCGCCATCGGTCTTTGTGATTGCGGCCAAGTTGACGGGATCAGCCCGCCGCCTGAAGGCTGGCGAATATAGCTTCCCCTCTAAGACCTCGATGTCGGTGGTGATGGAGATGATCCGCAAGGGCAAGGGCGTACGCCATCAGGTGACCATCCCCGAAGGCTTTGCGTCCGATATGGTCGTCGATGCCCTGATGAAAAGCGATGTCCTGACCGGCACGGTTTCAGCCCCGCCTGAAGGCTCGGTCATGCCCCAGACCTATGAGGTCAAGCGCGGCGAGACCCGTGCGGCTGTGCTCGAGCGGATGATGAAGGCCCAGACCGATCTGGTCGCCGAACTTTGGCCCAAGCGTCGCAGCGGCTTGCCCTTTTCCACCCCTGTGCAGGCCGTGATCCTCGCCTCCATCGTCGAGAAGGAAACGGCCAAGGCCGATGAACGTCCGCGCATTGCCGCCCTGTTCATCAACCGCTTGCAGCAGGGCATGAGGCTCGAATCGGACCCGACAATTATCTATGGCATCACCCGGGGCAGACCGCTGGGCCGGGGTCTGCGCGCCTCTGAGGTCGATACCGCAACGCCCTACAACACCTATGTCATTTTTGGCCTACCGCCGACGCCCATCGCCAATCCGGGTCGTGCGGCCCTTGAGGCTGTTTTGACCGCGCCGCCCTCTACCGAGGTCTTCTTTGTCGCCGACGGGACGGGTGGGCACGTCTTTGCGACCAGCTATGCGGACCATCGCCGCAATGTCGCCCAGTGGCGCCGGATCGAGCGCCAGCAGGCCGCTGCATCGGGTGGGGGACGCTAGGATGGCCCTATCTGGGATGACCGGCTTTGCGCGGGTTGAGGGATCCGCTGGCGCTTGGACCTGGGCGGTCGAGGCGCGCTCGGTCAATGGCCGCAATCTGGAAGCTCGCTTTCGCGGACCTCCGGGCTTTGACAGCTTGGAGCGGGTGGCGCGTGACGGGGCTCAGGGCCTGTTCCAGCGCGGTCAGATCACCCTCGGTCTTCAGGCCAAGCGCGCGGAGTCGGTCGGTCAGGTGAGGGTCAATCTGGACCAGATCGAGCGTTATCTGGGCCTCGTAGCCCCCCTGATCGCAGCGGGCCGCGCCCAGCCGCCCAGCGCCGATGGACTGCTGGCCCTTCGCGGTGTGCTGGAAGTGACCGAAGAGGTCGAAGAGGCCGAGGTCAAGGCTGCAGTTGAACAGGCCATGACGGCATCGATCACTGAGGCGCTGACGGCGCTTCAGGCCTCGCGGGTGGATGAGGGCACAGCTCTCGCACCGGTCTTGGGCGGGCTGGTCGACCGTATCGAAAGGCTGGTAGCGACGGCTGAGGAACAGGCTGCGGGTCAGCCTGCCGCCATCAAGGATCGCTTCACCAAGCGCATGACCGAGCTGGCAGGCGATGGGGCAGGGGTGGC
>CAISGS010000123.1 GCA_903884915.1 uncultured Caulobacteraceae bacterium
CTCGCGCAATCTTGGCAAGGACGGCGCGGCCGAACCGACCACCGCCAGAATGCGGGCTTCGATCCCGGTTGCGAGCAGGGCCTCAACCACGTCAGCCGTGACCCCGCCGACATCTGTCATGCCAAGCGAGACCAGAATGGATCGGACATCGCCATCGCGGTCACGCCGCTCCACCACCTTGCGGCGCGCGGCGGCAAATTCAGGGCGCACGAGGGCAAAGTTGGGACCAGTCCAGATCTGGCTGCCCTTAGGCACCCATGGCTCATAGTCGGCAGGCTGGCGATCGATGGCGCTGTCCACCAACAGGTCACAGTCATGGGCCCGTCCTGGCGCATCATCGAGCGCGATCAGTAGCCGACCGGCCCGAAGCCGCGTCTCGTCACTGGCTTGCAAACCATAATGGTCGACCACAACGGCGTCGCTCGACACGCTGCAGGCCGCCTCAACCATGGTTTCTGGGGTGCAGGGGATCAGTTCCATGCCCGGTTTGGCGAAGGCTCTAACGACAGCCGTAACGGCAGGGGAGGCCATGAAGGCGCATTGGGCCCCTAAATCCTGCAGCACCCCCGCCAAGGTGAGGCAGCGCATGACGTGGCCGCCGCCCACCTGCGGTCCAGCGTCCGTGAGAAAAAGGATCTTACGAGATCTTTGCATCGGTCTATCCGGGCCAATCTGGGGCAAACTGACCTGCCGCATGTGGCCAGCGGCGGAATCATCGTTAAATAGGTAAAAGGTCCACAAGCCTCACCGATAGGGGGTGGAGAGGCCAAGTCATAAGTCACGTCGATAGAAAGTCTTTTTGATGTCCGAGACCCGTTCCGTTCGCTGCGCTATCATTGGGTCCGGACCCGCAGGCTATACCGCTGCGATCTATGCCGCGCGCGCGCTGTTAGAGCCAGTGCTCATTTCAGGCCTACAACCGGGCGGACAGCTCACCATCACCACCGATGTTGAAAACTATCCCGGCTTTGCCGATGTGATCCAAGGGCCTTGGCTGATGGATCAGATGCGCGCTCAGGCCGAGCATGTGGGCACAGAGTTCGTCAATGACATGGTCCTGACGGCCGATCTCTCCAGCCGCCCCTTCCGGCTGACCTGCGATTCTGGGACAGTCTATCTGGCCGACACCGTGATCATCGCGACGGGTGCGCAAGCCAAGTGGCTGGGCCTGCCGTCCGAGCAGAGGTTCCAAGGCTTCGGGGTCTCTGCCTGCGCGACCTGTGACGGGTTCTTCTATCGCGGCAAGGAGGTCGTGGTGGTCGGCGGCGGCAATACGGCGGTCGAAGAGGCCCTGTTCCTGACCAACTTCGCCTCCAAGGTCACGCTGGTCCATCGCCGCGACAGCCTGCGCGCCGAGAAGATCTTGCAAGAGCGGCTGTTGAAACATCCCAAGATCGTCACGGTCTGGAACAGCGCCATCGACGAGATTGTCGGCGACGAAAATCCGATGGGCGTGACCGGCGTGCGTCTGAAAAATCTGCAGACCGATGAGACCAGCGATCTGGCCTGCGATGGCGTGTTTATCGCCATCGGCCATGCGCCATCGTCTGAGCTCTTCAAGGGCCAGTTAGCGATGGACAGTGCGGGCTATCTGGATGTGACGCCGGGCACTGCCGCAACCGAGATCGAAGGGGTCTTTGCCTGCGGTGACGTGACCGACGACATCTATCGCCAAGCCGTCACCGCTGCCGGTATGGGCTGTATGGCCGCGCTCGAGGCGGTCCGGTTCTTGGCCGAACAGGATCACCACGCGCGAGGATAGGTCGCCCGCGCCCTAAGCCTCGACCAGATTGGCCTTGGCGGCGACCGGCAAGCGGTTGCCCGCCACCTTGGCACGGGCCTTGCCCCGCTCGATCTCCTTGATCAGGTCCGCGCAATAGTGACCAAAATCGACCTGGATCGTGTGGCGGGCTGAGGCGTAATAGCCGCCCAGATAGAAGTCCTCGTCCTTGGCTGTGACACTGACCTGCTCGGTGTCCGAGGGCAGGTGATAGTGGCCGGTCAGATAGGCTGCCACCAGCTTGGCCTGCTGTTCTGCGAAATTGACCAGGGTCGGCAGGGGCTGGGCCAAACCCATATAGAACAGGTTCGCCGTGCCTGCGGGCACCATGCGCTTGAACAGGGGCAGGCGGTTGTCGGCGTCGGTCTTGAAGGCCGGGTCGGTGAAGAAGGGGAAGCTGATCTTATAGCCGGTGGCATAGATGATCGCATCGATCCGCTCGATACTTTCATCTTCAAAGCGGACATTGGGGCCTTCAAAGGCCTTGATGTTGGGCTTGAACTTGATGTCGCCGCAGCCCGCCCGGGTCAGGAACTCGCCCGACACCGAGGGGTGAGCCTCCAAGGGTTCGTGGTCGGGCTTGGGCAGGCCATAGTCTTCCATGTTGCCGATGGCCTTCTTGATGGCCTTGCGGGCCAGATTCAGGCCCAGCTTGCGCGGCATCCACGAGGGCATGGCCGCCTTATCAGCAGGCTTGCCATTCATATATTTCGGCAGGACCCAGACCCCCCGCCGCGCTGCGACCCAGAGGTTCTTGGCGATGGGCCGCTGAGACAGTTCCGAGGCAATATCCATGGCCGAATTGCCCATCCCGACCACGACCACATTCTTGCCGCGCATGTCATAGGGATCGAACGGATCGCTATAGGCGTGGGCGTGGAAGGCGACGCCGTCAAAGGTCCCCGGATAGTCGGGCGTGCGCGGGTCCCAATGGTGGCCATTACAGACGATCAGCACGTCATAGCGCCGGGTCTCACCGGTCGAGAGGGTCACGTCCCACAGGCCGTCTGCACCGCGCTCGGCCTTGGTCACCGCCGTATTGAAGGTGATGGTCTCGCGCAGACCGAAATGGTCCACATAGTCCTTGAAATAGCCCAAGAGTTGCGCGTGATGGGGAAAGTCCGGCCAGTCAGACGGCACAGGATAGTCCTCAAAGGCTAGGCGCCATTTAGAGGTGTCGATATGCAGGCTCTCATAACAGGCGGAGTGACCGTTCGGGTTCTTATAGTACCAGTTGCCGCCAATATCGTCGGACATCTCAAAGCAGTCATAAGGAATATGATTATCCTTTAGACGCTTGGCCGTGGTGAACCCGGAGCAGCCTGCTCCAATGATGCAGGCCTTAGGCAATTGCGCGCCCATGAGATCGTCTCCCCAATCGTGACTTATCATTGTTAAGCTGAGCCTAGCAGCGTGTCGGAGGGAGTCAAATGGGGGAGCTCTTTGGGTTGTGCCTAAGCAGGTTCAGAATAAGGAATTTTAAGAGAAAAGAAGAAAGGCCCTCGCTCCCTTCTGCGCCATTCATCCTCATCCTGAGCCTGTCGAAGGACGAGGATGCTCGCCTCTCTCTCCGCCGCGTTCCCCGCGAAGGCGGGGATCCAGTGGGTCGATTACCGCCTGAGTGAAAGGGTCTGGGTCCCCGCCTGCGCGGGGAACACGGATGGGGAAAGGCGAAGCAAGGCCCTCACCCAACCCTCTCCCACAGGGAGAGGGCTTATTGATTCTAGCCCTCGCCCCCTTCAGGGGGAGAGGGTTGGGTGAGGGGGTCATCCACGCTCTCTTCGCCGCACTCCCACGAAAACAAGGCCCCCTTCGGCCCTTCGGGCCACTTCCCCCAGAGTAGGAAGATCCTCTAC
>CAISGS010000124.1 GCA_903884915.1 uncultured Caulobacteraceae bacterium
CTCGCGAGCGGTCAGCTTGCCCTTGGCATGCTGCGCGGCAATGCGCTTTTCGCCGCCGCCGAGGCGGGCCTGATCGCGACGCTTTTCCAGCTCGTCAAGAATATGCTGCATCGGTTCTATCCCCTATCGTCAATGCTGCAGGAGGCTTAGCCGTCCGTCTGGCCACTGACAAGCTTGCAGGCGGCAATTGGCGTGGCTCACCTAAAGGAAACTTAGATGTTTCTACCCTTGGAGGGCAGCAAACCAGCGCTCTAGGAGCAAAGCTTCCCCGTGCATGCTAGCCGTCCGGGCTGCGGCCTCATCATCGATTCCCCAGCGGGCCTCTTGGAACGCCTGATCGAGCCGCGCCAAGGTGTGAGCGGTCTCCCCGCTCAACTGTCCCATCTGAAGGGCAAAGGCCAGGACCGCTGAGCCAAAGAGCGACGCGCCAAAGGCGAGCCCCGCCAGCGAGAAATCATCCAACTGCGCGGCCATGGCCTCGGCCTTGGTTAGGGCCTCGGGCGGTTGAGGCTGGTGAATGATCCCGTGGGTCTTGATCAGTTTCAGCTCCAAGACCGTATCGGCCCATTCCAGCAACGGACCCCAATGTTCGGTCTGGAGCTTGACCAGACCTTCGGGGGCCTCAGCGAAATAGCAGACCATGTCCGAGCAAGCGTAACGCCCGACCTCAGCAGCGGTCTCGGCCCGCGCCTTGCTGACCATATCAATGACTGTATAGGCCAGACGGGTCGCGCCCATGGAGGGCAGGACAATAAACTCTTCTTGCGCCGCCCACTCATCGGCCATCAGCTGCGCCAGCGCCTGTGATGGCACGATCAGCTTGCTGCCCAAGGGCGTCTTGGGGGTGCGCCCATCCAGCGTCACAGCAAAGCCGCCATCGGCCTCAGCGACGCTGACCTGCTTATAGAAACGCTTGGGGCGTTCAGTGGTGTCATTGGCTCTCATAGTCGGTCCAAAGGCCTATCGGTCTGTCGCACGGTATTGCCAATCAACGGTGACGCGCCCCTCGGGGACTGGCACCGCCCTTAGAGAAGGGCTCAGGATCGGCCTCATGCTCATCAAAGCCGAAATGGCTGAAGCCTGCGCGCATCTCAGGGCTAAGCGGGGCCTCGATGATCAAGGTGCCGCTGGAGGGATGGGGCACGGTCAGGCGCCGGGCATGGAGTTGTAGCTTCAAGCCACCGGACAGTTCCGCCGCCTTGTCGTTGCTATATTTCGGATCGCCAAGGATCGGGTGACCGATCGCGGTCATGTGGGCGCGAAGCTGGTGCGTGCGGCCCGTATGGGGGCGAAGGGCCATCCAAGCGGCCCTATGCGCGGCCCGCGAGATGGTCACATATTCGGTCTCTGCGACACTGCCTGCGGGGTCCTTAGGATCAACCGGCACCACGATCTCGCGGTCACCGACGCCCTTCTTGGCCAGCGGCAGTTCGATGACGCCTTCGCGCGGATGGGGATTGCCCGAGACGATGGCCCAATAGGTCTTTTGCGCCTTACGTTTAGCAAAGGACCCTGACAGCCGCGCCGCCGCCGCTGGCGTCTTGCCCAGCAGCAGAACGCCCGACGTGTCGCGGTCCAGACGGTGAACCAGACGCGGACGATCCATCCCCTCACCCCAGGCCGACAAAAGCCGGTCAATATGGTGCAAGGTCTTGGTGCCGCCCTGAACGGCAAGGCCCGCGGGCTTGTTCAAGGCCAAGACCTCGTCATCCTCATACAGGACCAGCGACTTGGCATAGGCCACATCCCGGTTGGATAGGGTCTTCTTCTCGCCGGGATCGGGCGCGTCAGGCAGGGGCGGCACGCGCACCTGTGAGCCCGCCATCAGGTGGGTCTCGGCCTTGACCCGCGCACCATCGACGCGGATCTGGCCCGAGCGGGTCATTTTCTGAATCTGGATGTGGTTCAGATAGGGCCAGCGGCGCTTGAACCATCGGTCCAGCCGCACGCCGTCTTCACCGGCATCCACGAAAAGGGTGCGGACTTCTTTCATGCAAACAGACGCCTTGCCACTATCAAACCTGCAAATAGAGCCGCGACCGACAGGAGCACCGATGCCGAAACATAGGTGAAGGCCTGCGCATAGCGGCTCTTCTCAATCATCAGGGCCGTCTCAAGCGAGAAGGCCGAAAAGGTGGTGAAACCGCCCAGGACACCGACCCCGAACAGCAACCGCAAACGTTCTTGATCCGCACCGCCGCGATGGGCCAAGAAGCCAACCAATAGCCCCATCATCAATCCACCGACGACGTTGCAGATAAAGGTGCCAAAGGGCCAGCCGGTTCCAAAAAGCCGCCATGCATGGCTTCCCACCGCATAGCGCGCCGCTGCTCCGGCACCGCCGCCCAAAACCACAAGTAACAGTTTGCTCATGGCCCCTTATGCGCTTTGCGTTGATTTTTAGCAAATTGCCCTTTGTAGGGTGTTGGCCATCCTCGTCCTTCGACAGGCTCAGGATAAGGATGAATTTGAAATCCCGACACCCTCAACATTC
>CAISGS010000125.1 GCA_903884915.1 uncultured Caulobacteraceae bacterium
CGCCCAAGGGTCCCAGTTCTATAAAGGGGACGGCACCACTTACCAGTTGGGCGCGAAGGCTGGATTCGCTTTGGGTGAAGCGCGTTTGAACACGACCGCCGAATGGTCGGACGCGGGTTTCACCTCTCGCACCCGGCAACGGGCCGACGCCATTGCTTTTGCCACGGCTAACCCGACGGTCAAGGTCAACAAACCTGTGCAACGTTGGGGCAACCCGGATCTGACCACCTATCGCTTCTCGTTGAACGCGGCCATGCCTGTCGGCGCCTTAGGCGAGGCCTATGCCTTTGGTACCGCCGGCACGACCGAGGGCGTCAACGATATCAACTGGCGTAACCCCGTTGCTAACCCTTCAATCTTCAATACCACTTCGGTCTTTCCCGGCTACAACCTGCTCAGCATCTATCCTGGCGGCTTCACCCCGACCGAGAGTATCGATTCTTCTGACAGTCATGCGGTTGCGGGTCTTCGCAACCAAGAGGGTGAGCGTCTAACCTGGGACATCAGCGTGTCTCGGGGCCGCAACCAAACCGAGTTTAACCTCGACAATTCGATCAACGCCTCGATGGGTCCTGCAAGCCCGCGCAGTTTCTATCTGGGCCGTCTGACCCAAACTGAGGTTAACCTCAATGCCGACGCTGCCTATCGCCTCAACGTGGCGGGACTGGCTGAGCCGGTCAACCTTGCCTTCGGTGCCGAACGCCGTGTCGAGACCTACGAGATTGGTACGGGCGACCCTGCGTCCTATGCCGTTGGTCCTGGGGCTGCGGTGGGTCTTGCGCCCAATGCCAACGGCTTTCCGGGCTTTAACACCCAACAGGCCGGTGAATGGGACCAGACCAGCTCTGCGGCCTATGTTGATGTCGAAGGCGCCTTGACCTCCGCATGGACCGCCAGCGCGGCCGTCCGCTATGAGGACTTCTCCGAATTTGGCTCAACGACCACGGGCAAGTTGGCCACCCGTTATGAATTCACTCAAGATTTTGCCCTGCGGGGGGCCTATTCTACCGGCTTTCGCGCTCCGACCCCCGCGCAGCTGAATTCAACCTCGACTTCGCAAGGCCTCGACACCAAAACCTTGCAGCTGTTCACCTCTGGGCGCCTATCGCCCCTCAATCCTGTGGCTGCCTTCCTAGGCGCAAAGCCGCTAAAGCCTGAGGAGTCCAAGACCTTTACCGGCGGCTTCGTGTGGCGAAACAATAGCGGTTTCTCTGGGACGATTGACGTCTATCAGATCGACGTTTCAAAGCGCTTCAGTAGCTCGGCCACTGTGGCGGTGACACCAGCGATCAAGGCTAACCTTGTGGCCCTTGGTGTGTCCGGTGCCTCTGCCTTTACCTCGATTAGCTGGTTCACCAACGATTTCGACACCCGCACAAAAGGCGTTGACGTCGTCGGGACCTATACGCGCCAGATTATGGGCGGGAAGTTAGACCTTACCGGGGCTTACAACTATAACGAAACAACGGTAACGGCAGGCTCGATTTCGACCAATCCGAGCCAGAAGCGCCTGTTCGAGGAATCGCGTCCAAAGAACAACTTCACGGCCTCTGCGACTTGGGGTTCGGGGCCATTCGAGATTGTGGGCCGGGCTCGTTATTATGGCGGGTGGACGGACTCTACTGGCAACTCCACGGGCCTGATCTTCCAAGAGTTTGATGCTCTGACCCTGTTCGATCTGGCAGCGATCTATCAGGTCAATCCGAACCTGGCCTTCAAGGTTGGCGCAGAAAATATCCTCGGTACCTATCCTGACGAAGCGCTCTTCCAAGCCAGCCGCGGTCTCATCTATTCGCGCAATGCGCCTTACGACACCAATGGCGGGAACTATTACGTCCGGCTTGATGTCCGGTTCTAAACCGGACGGTCTAGCCCTAACGCGGCGCGGGCTCCTAGGGTCCGCGCTTGCGGCTGGGCCGGTCGCAGCCAAGCCGGGACGAGATTGGGCGCAGATCGCCGCTCAATATGACGTCACCGGCGAGGTCATACAGTTAGAGAACGGCAATTGGGGCATGATGGCCCGGCCCGTTCTGGCGGCCTATGAACGCCATCTAAGGCGGGTGAATCGGGAGACGTCTTTCTACTCCCGACGCGGCTATGGCGCAGACCTCGACCGCGTGCGGATCCGGGCTGCGGCGTCTCTTGGGGTTATGCCAGATGAGATCGCCTTTACGCGCGGCGCGACCGAGGCCCTGCAGGCCTTGATTGGCGGCTATAACCGGTTGCGCCCCGGGGATTGTGTGCTCTATTCCGACCATGACTATGATGCGATGCAGACAGCCATGCGCTGGCTGAAGACGCGTCGGCAGGTTGACGTCATCAGTATCAACCTACCTCAGCCTGCGACCTATCAGGGCTTGATAGAGGCCTATGAGGCAGCCCTGACGGCCCATCCAAAGATACGGTTGATCCTGTTAACGCAAGTTAGCCATCGTGATGGTTTGGTCCTTCCCGTCGCCGAAATCACGGCCATGGCCAAGGCGAGGGGGGTAGACGTCATCCTCGATAG
>CAISGS010000126.1 GCA_903884915.1 uncultured Caulobacteraceae bacterium
CTGGGTATAGTGGTCAATCGCCGCGTGACCATTTTCGCGGCCAATGCCTGACTGTTTGTAGCCGCCAAAGGGCAGCTCAATCGGAGTCACATTGTACTGATTGATCCAGCAGGTTCCCGCCTGAAGCTGGGCAATGACCCGGTGGGCACGGGTCAGGTCGTTGGTAAAGACCGCTGCAGACAGACCAAAATCTGTGTCATTGGCCCTCTCGACCACCTCATCTTCGTCGTCAAACTCCAGCACGCACATGACCGGGCCAAAGATCTCTTCACGGACAATGACCATCTCGTCGGAGCATTGATCAAAGATGGCGGGGGAGACGAAATTGCCCTTGGCCAAGGCCCCGTCCGTCACCGCTTCACCGCCGCACAGCAGACGCGCCCCCTCGGCCTTACCGCGCGCGATATAGGTCAAGACCTTTTGCATATGGTTGCGAGAAATGAGCGCCCCGACATGGGTTGCGGGGTCTTGCGGATCGCCAATGACCATCTTGGCGGTTCGCGCCAATAGCTTTTCCAAGAAGGCGGCCTTGATGGCACGGTGGACAAAGACGCGCGTCCCGTTGGAGCAGACCTCGCCCGCCGAATAGAAGTTGGCCATCAAGGCGCCCGACACGGCATTGTCGAGGTTGGCATCGGCGAACACAATCAGGGGAGACTTTCCGCCCAGCTCCATGGTCACGGACTTCAGGGTCGTGGCCGCGTCGCCCATCACCTTCTTGCCCGTCTCGACCGAGCCGGTCAGGGAAATCTTTTGGATCTTCGGATGACGCGACAGCAGCCGCCCGGTCTCGACGCCGCCCTGAACCACGTTGAAAACCCCGTCAGGCAAGCCCGCCTCGGTGAAGATTTCGGCCAAACGTAGGGCCGTTAGCGGGGTCAGGTCTGAGGGCTTAAAGATCATGGCATTGCCACAGGCCAAGGCTGGAGCCGCCTTCCAACAGGCGATCTGGATGGGATAGTTCCACGCCCCGATGGCGGCCACCACACCCAGCGGCTCGCGCCGCACATAGCCAAAGGCTTGCGGGCCAAGATCGACATGCTGTCCCGTCAAGGTCGCCGCGATCCCAGCATAATATTCAAGGCAGTCCGCGCCCGACAGCACATCGACCGCCGAGGTCTCTTGGATCGGCTTGCCGGTATCTTGGGTCTCAAGCAGCGCCAGTTCATCATTGGCGGCCCGAAGAAGGTCGGCGGTCTTGCGCAGCACCCGTCCGCGCTCGGCACCGGTCATGGCCGCCCAGATCCGCTGCCCGCGCTCTGCGGCCGCAACCGCCGTCTCCACCGTCTCCGGTCCAGCAATCTGAACGCGGCCGAGGACCTCGCCCGTCGCTGGATTGATCGTGTCGAAGCCTTGGCCAGACCCGGCGACATAGCCGCCGCCAATATAGCTCTGGTGCCACGGAGTCATGGATTGAACCTTCTAAGTTGCAGAGACTTGGCTAGGCAGAGGATGATCGACAAGGTCGGTGAGGCTTGCGCGCACCGCCTTACTGTCGGATTCCTTATAGGTCGCGCCGCGGGCGGTCTATCCGCCCTTTAGGCCGAGTGTCGCGTCAGCAACGCGTCGCTGCAAGATGGCCAGCGCCAAATCCCGCGCTCGGCTCTCGGGGCGTCCGAGCAGGCTGCCAAGGGTCGCGCCAAACAGACCCGCGCCGAGCGCCATGCTGAGGCAAAGCAGGATAAAATCCTCGACAACCGCAACCGGCATACCGGTCTGCTCGACCATGCGTGTTGACAGCACGCTGCGGACCGCTTCACGCACCGTGGTCAAGCGCCGAGACTCTCCGGTTAGTTCCAGCCACGCAGCAAGGCGCGCCACCGGCTTGGCCTCAAAGGCGTCGAACA
>CAISGS010000127.1 GCA_903884915.1 uncultured Caulobacteraceae bacterium
ACGCGCAGCAGATAGTCCGCGCCGCCGGTCATCAGATAGCAGCTCATCACCTCCGGAGCCTTGGCGATCTCGCGCTCAAAGGCCGAGATCGCCTCTTCGGTTTGGGCGGTCAGGGTCACCGAAACAAAGACGCTTATCGCATGGCCAAGCCGCGTCTCATCGAGCCGCGCGCTATAGCCGAGAATATAGCCGGTCTCTTCCAAGCGTCGGACGCGGCGCAGGGTCGGGGTCAGGGACAGACCGATTTGCTCGGCCAGATCACGCCAGCTCAAACGGCCCTCTTCGGCCACGGCCGCGAGGATTTTTAGGTCATAACGATCTAGCTTTTCGGTGCCGTTCATTTGCGCTCAATATCTCATTATTATTAGTTCAGACAGACTGCTGCAGGCCAAATTATCGGTCCAAATGAGCAATAATCACTCTTAAATCTAGACTATATGACCAGAACCTACAACGCCACGAAAGCGGTTCTCGTCCATGTCTGTCCAAAGCGCCCTGACGCCTGCCCGAAATGATGACCGCGACCTGATCCGGGATCTGGACCGCAAGGTCCATTGGCTGTCGGCCTGGACCATTCACAATGCCAACCATCTGCGCGAAAGCCGCGATGGCTTAAAGGTCGGTGGCCATCAGGCCTCGTCCACTTCTCTGGCGACGGTGATGTCGGCGCTCTATTTCTCGGTCCTGCGGCCTGAGGACCGGATTGCGGTCAAGCCCCATGCCAGCCCGGTGTTCCACGCCATCCAATATCTCTATGGCCGCCAGTCCTTGGACCAGCTTCAACGCTTCCGGTCGCTGGGCGGGGCCCAGTCCTATCCGTCGCGGACCAAGGATCAGGACGATGTGGATTTCTCGACCGGCTCGGTCGGTCTGGGCGTGGCCATGACCGCCTTTGCCTCGATCGTGCAGGACTATATGCTGGCCCATGAGCGCATGTCCCCGGCGCGGCAGGGGCGGATGATCTCGCTCTTGGGCGATGCCGAGTTAGACGAGGGCAATATCTATGAGTGCCTGATCGAGGGGGCCAAGCACGATCTGCGCAACACCTGGTGGATCGTTGACTATAATCGCCAGAGCTTGGACGCTACCACCTCCGACAGCATGTTCCTGCGCTTTACCGACATTTTCGCGGCGGTGGGCTGGGACGTCATCACCCTGAAATATGGCTACCGGTTGGAGGCGGCGTTCGCGCAGCCCGGCGGGGAGCATCTGCGCGCCTGGATCGATGACTGCCCCAATGACCTGTTTGCGGCCCTGAGCTTCCAAGGCGGTGAGGCTTGGCGCAAGCAACTCTTGGCCGATTTGAGCGCCCATGCAGGCATTGCCGATCTTTTGGCTCAATATGATGACGAGGCGCTGGCGGCCCTGATGACCAATCTGGCCGGGCACGATATGGACCTGCTGTTGGAGACCTTCCACGCGGTCACGGACCAGCGGCCCAAGCTGTTCATTGTCTATACGATCAAGGGCTTTGGCCTGCCGTTCCAAGGCCATAAGGACAACCATTCGGGCCTGATGACCCCGACCCAGATGGAGACCTTCCAAGCCAGGATGGGGGTGCCCAAGGGTCAGGAGTGGGAGCCCTTTGCGGGCCTGCCGCGCGCGCCGCAAGCCTATCAGGCCTTCATCGACAACGCCCCCTTTGGCAAACGCCAGCCCGACCAGCCTGCGCCACAGGTGGAGGTGCCGGATGCGGCGACTTTCCCAAGGCCCTCGGGGCGCCAGTCCACGCAGGTGGCCTTTGGTAAGGTCATGAACGATCTGGCCCGCATGGGCGGGCCGCTGGCCGATGCCATCGTCTCGACCTCGCCCGATGTGACGGTCTCGACCAATCTGGGCGGCTGGGTCAATCAGCGCGGCATCTTTGCCCGCGATACCCGCCATGACCAGTTCAAGGACAGCAATATTGCCTCGCCGCAAAAGTGGCTGATGGGACCGCAGGGACAGCATATCGAGCTGGGCATTGCCGAGAACAACCTGTTCCTCCTGCTGGGGGCGCTTGGCCTTGCGGGCGATCTGTTCGGTGGCCAGCGCTTGATCCCGGTCGGCACCCTCTATGATCCCTTCATCAACCGAGGTCTCGATGCGCTGAACTATGCCTGTTATCAGGATGCAAGGTTCTTGCTCGTGGCGACCCCCTCTGGCCTGACCTTGGCCCCCGAAGGCGGCGCACATCAGTCGATCCACACGCCCCTGATCGGCATGGCGCAGGACAAGCTCAGCTATTTTGAACCGGCCTTTGTCGATGAACTGGTTGAGATCATGCGCTGGGCCTTTGACTTCATGCAGCAGCCGGACGGCAATTCGGTCTATCTGCGTCTGTCCACGCGGGCGCTCGAACAGCCGGACCGGACCTTGAGCGCGGCCCAGATCGCGGATGTGATTGCCGGGGCCTATTGGCAGGTCGAGCCCGCCCCCGGCACCGAACTGGCCGTGGTCTATACGGGGGCCATTGCGGCCGAGGCCATGGAGGCCTTTGACCAGCTCCGCGAAGATATTCCCGGTGCAGGCCTTTTGGCGGTGACCAGTCCCGACCGACTGCATCTGGACTGGTCGGCGGCCTTGAAGGCGCAGGCCAAGGGACGGCGCGAGCCCTCCCATATCGAAAAGTTATTGGCACCCTTAGGGGCCGGGGCCTCGCTGGTGACGGTGATCGATGGACCGCCCGCGACCCTGTCCTGGCTGGGCGGGGTTAAGGGGTCACGCGTTTCGGCCCTGGGCATGGATCATTTCGGCCAGTCCGGCGACCTGCCCGACCTCTATCGCACCTATGGCCTTGATGTTGAGGCCATAATCGACGCCGCCGCTGCCTCACTCGATTACGGGAGCTAAGCCCATGTCCATCGACATTCTGATGCCGGCCCTGTCTCCGACCATGGAGGAGGGTACCCTTGCCAAGTGGCATGTGGCGGTGGGCGACACCGTCAAGGCGGGTGACGTCATTGCCGAGATCGAGACCGACAAGGCGACCATGGAGGTCGAGGCTGTGGACGAGGGGGTGATTTCCGCCCTGCTGGTCGCGGCGGGGACTGAGGGGGTTAAGGTCAATAGGGTTATCGCTCAGTTGGCCAGTGAAGGGGAGGCGGCACCACCCCCTTCCCCGGCTTCGCCGGTACTTCCCCCAGAGGGGGAAGAT
>CAISGS010000128.1 GCA_903884915.1 uncultured Caulobacteraceae bacterium
CCCACTGATCCAAGGCGCCGTTCGAGGCCAGCACGATCAGCTTGGTCGAGAGGTTTGATCGGATCTGGTGATCCCAGTCGCCGCCGAGCTCTAGGCCATAGTTTTCGGGATATTCCGTTCGACCCAAGATCGACGCGGTAAGATACCCGTTCGGTAGGGTCTCGACCTGAAAGGACTTGGTCACATTCCAGCCCGGCATATATTGGGCATTGAAGTTCACGACGTTCTGCGCGTTCGGCTTCCAGCGCAGACGGGCCGAGCCTTGAAGGCCAACAAAGGTCGGGCGCGCTACGAACAGTCGCGATCCTGTAACCACGCCTGCACCTGAGAGCAGAACATCACGATTGACCGCCCGTCCCAAAATGGTTGGTGACTGAAGGTCAAGGGACAGGTCCGCCTTCGCGCCCAAGGGAATGGAACTCGAAAACTGAGTGATCCAGGCGAAGCGATTGGAAAACTGGATGTGCCGCACACCCAGTGTGTAGCTGGTTGAGGCCGACTTCTTGGTCGTGCGGGTGATCACATTGACAAATTGCGACTGCCCGCGAATGTCGGACTGGGCGTTGGTTCCCGCGACCACATCGATCCGCGCGACATCTGAGGCAGGGATGCGCTTTAGAAGGTCCGAGGGGGTGGCTTTAGAACTGGGCCGTTCGCCATTGATCAACAGATTGCCCGCAGAGCCGCCAAAGCCGCGCCGGTCGTCTCCATCGCGAAGCTCAAAGCCGGGGATGCGCGAGACCATGTCCCCGGCTGAGACCGGATTATACGGCGCGAAATAGGTAGCCGGGTAGCTGCGGGTATCGCTTTCCGGCGTCGCAGCCACAGCGGCGCTCGGCGCGGTCTGGGCGGTCTGGGCCGAGGCGTCAGCGACCCAAGCGGCCCCGACAATAAGAGCTGCGCCCGCTAATTGGCTCATTTGCTTGATCATAGTCCCAGCGCCCCCCGACGCAATCTGCGGCCCCAGGGCGGGTCGGCTAGCCGGTCCAACCCAGATCAGGGCGGCGTGCGGATAGGGGACAATCCATTCGGGACATTTAATCGCAGGACCAAGACCATAAAATCAGATCCGCTGTCCAGACCCGAGCGCACCGCGACCTTCGAACGAGCTAATTTTAGGGTCTGAAGTCCATATCCTCAGTCTCGGACGGTCCCATCAGCACCGCTCGCCCAGACCGGTTCATGCCTGCCCACAGGCCGATCGGCAGGGCGAGCGGCAGGACCGTCATGGCAATATACATGCCAAGCCCTGACAGGAAAAAGGCCGTCTCGCTCAGTGCAGGCTGGGTGACCGTAAAGGGCGGCGGCGGAACCGTGTCCATGATCAGCGAGGCGCGGTGATTAACAATCACGGCGACGCTATTGAAGATCAGGCTACAGGCTGAAAACCAAAAGACCACGACCAGCACCGCGCAGCCGATCAGAGCCGTGCGCACCGGTCGATCACGCGGCGGCGCAGCGAGCAGGGCCAAGAATAGCGGAAAGCCGAGCAACAGGCGGCGCAACTCTCCGACCCCAAGCGGTATCACCACCGCACCGACCTGATTGCCCGAGGCACGGTCAAGGCCGGTCTCAACCAGCCAATCTTGGGTCGGCGTCGATGTAATGGACTGGGCCAGATCTAGGTGGCTCGCCAGCCAACTGGCACCGGGGCGCAACAGATCGATCATCACCCCGGCCCCCATCCACCAGACCACGAGCAAGGGCACGAGCGCCGCCATCGCCGTCGATAGAAACTGGCCACGCGGCGTGGCGAGATGGGCCTTCAGGGTCACGACGCGGCCTCCTGCGAGGTCCCTATCGGCCAACGCTTAGCCTGCCAATGGTGCCACGCGAGGAACAGGACCACGGCATCAAGCATGATGAAGGCGTCCCAAAAGAACAGGTGGAAAAAGTCGAACAGGCTTTGAGCGAACCTAGCCAGAAACAGCAGGCTGATGATCCGTACCAGGTTCAAAATCTGGATCGCTGCGACGCCGCCGACGATCCCCACGATCCGCGCCCTAATCGGGGCCGGAAAGGGCGCTATGGCGGCGGCAAACAGGATACAGACCTCAACCCCATTACAGCCGCTGGACACCATCACCGCGCCAGAGGCATGGGCAAAGGACAGCACCACGCCACTGGCCACCACGCCTGCGCCAAAGAGGTTCATCACCCAGGTACAGACCACCACCAGCCCCCGCGTGAAGGGTTGGGTAAAACCTGCATCCACGGCTGGCACAATCAACAGCGCCATTGTCCCCACGGTCAGCAGGGCAAAGGCGGCGATATAGGCAAGGCCACGAAAACGCTGCAGCACGGCGGGCTCCTGACGCTCAAGTTGGTATTGATCGATACCGTAAATCAACAGGTTTGCATACGGGTGGCGCTTAAGCGCTAAGCCGGGGTGAGACGTGCGCGTCTAAGCAGGATCAGCGCGAACAGTCCCAATAGACCAGACGTGAGGAACATAGCCCAATAGGAAAGTGTAGGAACCGGCGTAGCAGATATTATTGAAAAGGATGGTGTAACAGTATAGATGGGTCCACAATTGACCGTCGCCCGGACTATGGGGCCGTTAAGACCACCACTGTACAAATTGACATAATCTGTTCCAGTTCCATATCTAATAGTGATACCACCGTTTGAAACGTATCCCAACGTACCACCGACATTGATTAAATTATCCGCATAACAGACACCCACTGAGCTAACTCCAGTCACGGCTTGACCGTTAAATGTCCCAGAGGCTGCGGTAACAATGCTTGGCG
>CAISGS010000129.1 GCA_903884915.1 uncultured Caulobacteraceae bacterium
GGTACATACACGGTTCTCTCCGCCTGAGTAAAAGGGTCTGGGTCCCCGCCTTCGCGGGAAAAGCGGAAACAAGAAAACAAGGCCCCCTACGGCCCTTCGGGCCACTTCCCCCAGAGGGGGAAGATCTTAGAGCATTAAATCTTCCCCCTCTGGGGGAAGTACCGGCGAAGCCGGGGTAGGGGGTTCTTTTGAGAAACAAATAAGCATCTCATTCATCGTCACCTTAAGCCTATCGAAGGACGAGGATCTCCTCCAGCCCCCAGGAGAACTGGTCATTTACCGTTCATCTTACCTATACTAGAAATTACTTTTCCAACGGGAGATAGACCCATGATCAAGGCGGCCCTTACGGCCCTAACCGCCAGTCTTGCCTTGGCGGGCGTAGCAATCGCTTCTGATGTCACCGGCGTGTGGCGCACGACCGAGCGTGGCGGACGAATTGAGATCAATAGCTGCGGCAACTCCATCTGCGGCAAGATCGTCGGTGGTACTGTTGGCGCGGGAGAAGTCACAACCGACGCGAAAAATCGGGACGCGGCCCTGCGCAATCGGCCTCTCAATGGCCTTGTGATCATGAAGGGCTTTTCTGGCGGTCCAAACGAATGGACCGGCGGCACGATCTATAATCCCAATGACGGCGGCACCTATAAGGCCAGCGTCAAACTCGCGGCCGAGGACACGCTTCAGGTGAAGGGCTGCGTCGCAGCCATGATCTGCCAGACCCAGACCTGGAAACGCCTGAAATAGGCGTGCCAGCGCGCTCCTAAAGGGGCGCGCAGACCGCTTTCAGCCAGTCGGCAATGGGCGCTTCAAGCTGCGGCGCGATCACCTCGACCACGCGGGCGTGATAGGCATCGATCTGAGCGATCTCTTCGGCGCTCATCAGAGCCTTGACCATTAGGCGCCGGTCGATGGGGGCGAGGGTCAATTGCTCAAAGCCGAGCATGGACCGTTCGCCGCCGGCGATGGGGCTGGCGGGGGTGACCACCTGAAGGTTCTCGATGCGGATGCCATATTCGCCATCCTTATAGAAACCGGGCTCGTTCGAAACGACCATGCCGGGCTGCAGCGCGACATTGTTCGGCATTTTAGAGATCCGGTGCGGACCCTCATGGACGCCCAGATAGCTGCCAACCCCGTGGCCCGTCCCGTGATCATAGTCCAGACCTGCCATCCAAAGGGGCAGACGCGCTAAGGCGTCCAAGGCAGAGCCTGTTGTCCCGGCCGGAAAGCGCACGCGTCCCAAGGCCAGATGGCCCTTCAAGACCAGCGTAAAACGCTCAGCCATTTCGGAGGAGGGCTCACCAATCGCGACTGTGCGGGTCACATCGGTGGTGCCGTCCAGATATTGGCCGCCGGAATCGACCAGCAGCAAGGAGCCAAGCTTGGCGCGCTGATTTAGGCGGGCGGAGGGGTGATAGTGACAGATGGCCCCGTTGGACCCCGCCCCGGCGATGGTGTCAAAGGACAGGTCCTTGAGCATGCCCGTGGCTTCGCGCAGGCCCTCCAGCTTGGTGACGGCCTCCAACTCATCGGGCGGCGAGACCTGACCCTCTGTGGCCAGCCAGTAGAGGAAGCGGGTCAGGGCCGCGCCGTCGCGGGCATGGGCCTTGCGGCTACCCTCGATCTCGACATCGTTCTTGCAGGCGCGGGGCAGGGCGCAGGGGTCCATGGCCCGAACGATCTTGGCCCCGGCGCTGGCCAAACGCTCGAAATACCAGGCCGAGGACTGGGCCGGATCGATCAGAACCGTCTTGCCCTTTAGTCCATCGAGCGCAGCGGGCAGGGCTTCGGACGGTTGCAAGGCCACCTCATTGCCAAGCCATGCGGGCAGGTCTTCGGTGACCTTGGCCGGGTCAAGGTAGAGCTGGGCCGTGCCATCGCGATTCAAGATTGCTTGGGCGAGCGGCAGAGGCGAGCGGATCACGTCGCCGCCGCGAATATTGAACAGCCAAGCCATCGAGGCCGGAGCCGTCAAGACGGCGACATCAGCTTCACCCAGAGCCGCACCGATGCGAGCCCGCTTGGCCTTGGAGTCTTCGCCGGCATAGTCCAGAGGGTGCGGCACCACGGGCGCACAAGGCTGGGCCGGACGGTCGCTCCAAGCCTCGTCCAAGGGATTGGCGGCGACGGGCCTGAGGGTTGCCCCAACGGCGGCAGCGGCCGCTTGCAGGCGCTCTAGCGTCTCGGGGCTGTGCAGGCGCGGATCATAGCCGATCACCTGTCCAGCCTTGGCCACTTTGGTCAGATAGGCAGGCACGCCGCCCTCGACCAGATCCCGGATCTCGA
>CAISGS010000130.1 GCA_903884915.1 uncultured Caulobacteraceae bacterium
CCCTCTATCGCGCCGTCACAACTGGTCAAGACTGCCGATGGCTGGGGTCTATTAATGTGCCAGACACCAAAATTTTGGGACCTGTTCTGCACGCTAACGGGACGGATGGATCTGGCCGCGGATCCACGATTTGCCGACATTCCGGCTCGCCGCGCCCACTTGGCTGACCTGACCAATGCCCTAGACGAGATCTTTATGACCCGAAAGGCTCAGGACTGGAGCGATCTCTTTGCCGGTCAGGTGCCTTTTGCACCGGTCAAGGACCTCAAATCGGCCTTGGAAAACCCCTTTGTAGCTGAGATGGGTATGAGAGACATTGTCGCCCATCCGGCCAAGCCTGAAGGTCTGCACATGCTCGCCAGTCCCGTGAAGATCAATGGCCAAAGGATGGCTGGCCATCGGGCCCCGACCTTAGGCGAGCAGACTGAGGCTATTTTATCAGCGCTTTTTGACGATGATGAAAATAGAACCCCGCCGCTGTGACGAGGATTGCCCCGATGATGCTGGTGCCATAGGCCGCTTGAATAAAGAACTGCAGCCAGTCGAGCGTGACGCCCCCAAAATTGCGCCAGAGCAGGAGCGCAACGCTTCCGGCATAGCCCGATGAGTCGGCCACATAGATCAAAAATCCAGCCGTTCCGACCTGTCCGCTGACCGCCACCAGACGGTCGAACAGCATGGCGTTGAACGGCGTATAGCTCATATAGAGCCCTGCTCCGGCCAGGATCATCCAGGTGAGCGGTGACAGAAGTCCCGATTGAAAGGCCAAGGTCGACAGGCCTAGCAGGAGAAAGCCTGCCACAACAACGCCGTGGATGACCAAAAGCGCCTTTAGATTATCGCGCACCGTCATGACCGCCGCCAAGGCCGCGAGTGAGATCACGGCGACTGGCACCTCGCTGGCGGTAAAGACGCTGGCGGTCTTGCCAAAGCCCAGCGCCGTCCAGATTTCAGCCGCGAAATTATCTCTAAAATCGCGAAAGGCCGTCAGCATCACATAGGCCAGGACGAGCAAGATGAGGCCGGGTGCATATCGCCTGAGAAAGGCTGCCCGTTCTGTCCCGTTCATGGGCGCGCGGGTCGTGCGCTGCGCCTCGTCTTCTACTGATGGCGGCGGTAGCAAGCTTAAGATCCAGACCGATACCGCCAAAAGCGGCATGAACACCAAACCCACAGCCGCTGGCATCCAAAAGGCACTGACCTGGCCTGAGGTCATCATCAGCACGCCGATGGATTTGACCACGCCGGACGACAGGATGAAGCTGGAACAGAGCATGGCACCCAGGACTTCTGAGACCCGGCGACCTTCCATGAACCCAAAGAC
The DNA here is from genome assembly GCA_903884915.1 of uncultured Caulobacteraceae bacterium. Taxonomy (GTDB): domain Bacteria; phylum Pseudomonadota; class Alphaproteobacteria; order Caulobacterales; family Caulobacteraceae; genus CAISGS01. Next base: position 1,325 of record CAISGS010000130.1, read on the forward strand.
CAAGCCGAAGATCATCCCAAGCGGCAAGCCATTGAAGAACAGGGCTACCACGTTCCACGGCGCGGGGATGAGGGCAAAGGCCACCAAGGCCAGCCATGACAGCCCAATCAGGACCAAGATTGCACCCGCGCGGCGCAAAGGGTCCATCTCGGCAATGACCTTGATGCCGATCATTTTGGACAGGGCGTAGCCAGCCACCTGCGCCAAGACCAGCGCGATCTTGTAGTCGAGAACGAAGGTCCAGCCCTCAACCGCCTCGAATGTTGCGGCCGAGAAGGGCTTGCGAAAGGCATACATGGAAAAATAGGCGCAAAAGCCTGCCAGCCCGGCAATGAGGGTAAAGATAATAGGATTGGCTTGAACCAGGCTGCGCCTAATCTTGTCGTTCAAGGTGAGGGTGGTCAAGGCGAGGTCTCCGGCAAAGTCTTGGGGTAGCAGCTTGAACCGATTGGCTTGCGCAACCCTTTTGTTTTGATTCCATGACAGGCGCGCGGCAGTAGGCTTAGGTTTGTCACAGATCTAAGCTAAAAACAGCGCCTTAAGAATCGTCCCATCCTTTCGTTTGGAAATCCATCCCTATGCCGCGTTCCTATGATCTTGCAGTGGTGGGCGCAGGCATTGTCGGATTGGCCACGGCCTTGGCTGCGGCAAGGCGCGGAAAACGGGTCGTTGTCATTGATCGCGATGCCCAGGCCAATGGGGCCTCTGTCCGAAATTTTGGGTTCATCACCATAACCGGACAGGAACGCGGCGATATGTGGGCTCGGGCCAAACGCTCCCGCGATGTTTGGGTCGAGGTGGCTGGGGCCGCTGGGATTGACCTGATCCATCGCGGTCTGGTCATGGCCGTGCGCCGTCCTGAAAGCATGGACCTGCTTGATGCCTTTCTTGAGACCGAAATGGGTGAGGGCTGTGAGATCTTGGACGCAAAAGCGCTCAAGGCCGATCATGGCTATCTGGCAGGATCCGAGCTTCTGGGCGGTCTTTGGAGTCCCCATGAGGTGCGGGTCGAATCGCGCCAAGCCATTCCCGCCGTCGCCGCATGGCTCGCCGACCATCACGGCGTCACCTTCATGCGCCAGACCGCTGTGGTGGGTGTCGAAACCGGCAAGGTCGTCACGACCAAAGGGGTGATTGAGGCCGATTGCGTGGCGGTCTGTCCTGGCGACGATTTGATCAGTCTCTTTCCAGAACGGGTCGCGGCCTTTGGGGTCACCCGCTGCAAATTGCAGATGCTTCGACTGGCGGATCCCGGTTTTAGGCTATCTGGCGCGGTCATGTCCGATTTGGGGCTTGTGCGTTATGCGGGCTACGGCGCCTTGCCGCAGGCTCACGCTGTGCGCGCTAGGCTTGAGGCCGAGCAGGCAGATCAACTGGCCAATGGTATTCACCTGATTGTGGTGCAGAGCGCCGATGGCAGTTTGGTTGTCGGTGACAGCCACCACTATGGCCCAACGCCCGATCCCTTTGCATCCGAGTCCGTCGATCAGTTGATCCTTGATGAATATGAGGCGGTGTTTGGCCTTAGCGCACCGGCTGTTCAGGAGCGCTGGACCGGAACCTACGCGTCGGCATCGGACCGCACCGTGCTGATTGACCAGCCGTGTCAAGATGTACGCCTCGTCATGGTCACGACCGGGGCGGGGGCTTCCACCGGCTTTGCCTTGGGCGAAGAGGTGGTCAACGACCTGTTTGGCAAGGATAAGGCCCCATGAGCCCTCAAGGTTTGAACGACTTTGATCTGGTGATCTTTGACTGGGCCGGGACCATGGTCGACTTTGGTTGCCGGGCCCCGATTGAGGCCTTGGTCACGGCCTTTGCCCGCCGAGGCGTGGTGCTCGATGAGACCGCAGCGCGCGCGGATATGGGTAAGGCTAAGGCCGATCATGTCCGGGCTCTGCTGGCGCGGACCGATGTGGCGCAGGACTGGCGTGCTGCCACAGGTGCCCTGCCGGTCGAGGCCGATGTTGACGCGCTGATGGTCGATCTTGGTCCCTTAATGACGCAGGCGGCGGGCCGCGCCGCCCAACTGATCCCGGGCGCGGCCAAGGTTGCCGCCGATCTGCGGGCCGCAGGGCTGAAGGTCGCTTCATCCACGGGCTATACGCGCGAGATGATGCAGCCCGTTCTGATCAAAGCCGCAGAGCAAGGTTACGCCCCCGACCATCTGGTCTGCGCCGGAGAAACCCCGCAAGGTAGGCCCTCTCCCCTCATGGTCTATAAGACCTGTGCGGAATTGGGCGTTTGGCCCCTATCACGCGTCATCAAGGTCGACGACGCCGAAGCCGGTATAGCTGAGGGGCGAGCGGCAGGCTGTTTCACCATCGGTTTGGCAGCCTCTGGCAACGGTATTGGTCTGTCGCTGGAGGCCTATCAGGCCCTCGACCCCACCGATCGCAACCATCGCCTTGCGAAAGTCCGTGCCAGCCTGATGGCGGCGGGCGCAGATATGGTTATCGATAGCGTTGATGATCTGATTGGGGCTTTGCAGAATCGAAAGTCCTAAGCAGTCTGCATGCCAGCCGTCTGATGGCTTAGGACCCCTTGATGCCCCTTCGAACCTTTCTTGAGCCTTCTCGTTCGATCGACATCATCCATGAGACGGACGTCTTGGTGGTCGGGTCTGGGCCGGGAGGACTTGCTGCGGCCTTGGCCTGCGCCCGCGCAGGGGTTCAGACGACGCTTTTGGAGCGCTATGGCTGTTTTGGCGGTAACATCACTCAGGTCGGTGTTGAGGGCTTTGCCTGGTATCGCCACCCTCAGACCATCGATAGCGAAGGCATCGGCCGAGAGTTCGAAGAGCGCGCCAAGACCATGGGCGCGGCCATGCCAGAGCCCCAGTCAATCAGCCATTCTCTAGACGCTGAAGCCTTTAAATATGTGGCCGATGTTCTGGTCGAGGAGGCAGGCGTCACGCCGATGCTGCATCGGATGTTTGTCGCCCCCATTATCGAAGATGGCCAGATCCGCGGCATCATTACCGAGAGCAAGGCTGGCAGAGAGGCGATCTTTGCCAAACGGGTCATCGATGCGACGGGCGATGCCGATATTGCCGAGCGGGCAGGGGCCCTGACCCGTAAGACCCCTAAGGCCGAAATGATGTCGGTTTCGGTCATGTTTTCCATGTGCGGTGTGAATAAGACCCGCTTTATCGAGCAGGTGAAGGCCGATCCCCAGACCTATAAGGATTGGGCCGGTAACGGCGAATGGGACATCACGACCGACGGAAAGGAGGACGATATGTTCTCCCCTTTCTTGCGCAAGCCCTTCAAAAAGGCCCTAGAGGCGGGGCTCTTGCCGCCTAATCTCGCCACCATCGCCGGAACCTGGGGTACGGTGTCGGATCAGGGTGACCTGACCTATTTGAATATGGTGCACCTCTATCTGGATGGCACAGACCCGGACGACTTGACGATTGGCGAGATCGGCGGGCGCAAGCAGGCCATGCAGGCGGTTGAGGCGCTCAAACATTTTATGCCCGGTTGTGAGGACGCTAAGCTGCGCAACTTCGGCATGACCCTAGGCATCCGTGATACTCGCAAGATCGATGCGTCCTACAATATGACCGGTGAGGATGTTCGTGGGCAGGCGCGGTTTGACGATACGATCGGCATTTTTCCAGAATTTATCGACGGCTATGGGCTGTTGATCTTGCCGACCACGGGCCGGTATTTTCAGGTGCCCTATCGCGCCATGGTCCCTAAGGGGGTCGGGCACCTGTTGGTCACGGGCCGGGCGATTGGCGGCGATAAGATCAGTCATGCCGCCGTGCGTAACATGATGTGCTGCGCGGTTGCAGGGCAGGGCGCAGGTGTCGCAGCGGCCATTTCCATCAAGACGGGCCAAGATTTTGACCGCCTCGACATAGGCCTTGTCCAAGCCGAACTGCGCCGTCAGGGCGCAAGGATTGCGTAAGATGACCAAGAGCTCGACGCCGCCCTGGCTGATCCTGGTTTTGGCCAGTAGTGCCATCGCCGGAAACTATTATGCCTATGACGCCATAGGACCGGTTGCAGATCTGTTGCGCACGCAGCGCGGGCTTGGCCAGACTGATATTGGCCTGCTCAATGCCGTCTTCAGTCTTCCCAACATTCCCTTGGCACTGGTTGGCGGCTTGATTATCGACAGGCTCGGCGCCGCGAAAGCAGCCCTCGGTGCTGCAGCCTTTTGTTTTGTTGGCTCGGTTCTGACGGCGGTGGGTGAGCCCTTCTCGATCATGGTCACGGGGCGCTTGTTGTTCGGCGTTGGCGAAGAAACCTTGCTCATCGCGCTACTTGCAGCGCTCGCGCAATGGTTTTCGGTGGGGGCGGCGGCGCTCGCCATGTCCTTGTTTTTCAGCCTTGCTCGCGTTGGCTCATACATGGCCGATATTTCACCGCGCTGGGCTGCCCCCCTTTATGATCAGGGCTGGCAACCGCCCTTGATCTTGGCGGCGGGATTGACGGGCGTCAGCTTGATCGCCGCTCTGTTCTTTATGATGCTCGATAAGGGACGCACCCAAGCTAAGAGCCATGTGCCTGAGCCGATTACGGTGAAGTC
>CAISGS010000131.1 GCA_903884915.1 uncultured Caulobacteraceae bacterium
CTGATGGAACGCTAGGCGAGCCCGCCCCAGCTTTTGGGCATAGAGGGGGCTAAGGATGCAATGGAGCGATCCGGTGGCGGGGTCTTCTGGAATGCCCGACCCCGGCGCGAAGAACCGGCTGACCACATCATAGGGGCTGGCCGGATCGGCTAGGGCCGCAACCCCGATATTGCCCCGTCCGCCCGTCGCTTCGCCAGCGATGCGCCCCAAGGCGGCAATGTCTGGCTTCAGCCCGCGAACCGTCGCCTCACAATCAACCACCGCCACCAGATAGGGCCCGGCCCAGACCTCTAGGGCCGGCACACCCAGCGCCGCCTCCAGCCCCTCCGGCACCAAGGTCTGGCGCGGCGGCTGAGAGGGGAAGTCCATCCTCAAGACATCGCCTTCGCGCGTCACGGTCAGTGGACCAGACAGGGTGTCAAAGGTGACCGCCGCCAGCTCTGGCGCGATCTCATTCAAAAGCACATGGGCACTGGCAAGGGTCGCGTGGCCACAGAGCGGCACCTCCATGGCCGGGGTAAACCAGCGAAGGCCAAACCGCGCCGGGTCAGGCGTGCGCAGCAGGAACGCGGTCTCGGCCTGATTGTTCTCCATGGCCAAGGCCTGCATCCAAGCAGCATCCGGCCATGTCTCAAAGGGCTCGACCACGCAGGCGGGATTGCCGCGGAAGGGGGCCGAGGCAAAGGCATCGACGGTCCATTGGCGAAGGGAGGCGGTCATGGGCGCGGCTTTCAGTCAGGGTTTCAAACAGCCCTATCGGTTCGCCTACAGGCCCGCAACCGTCAGTTCTGGCCAGCGATTGCGCGCTGACACCACCGTGCGCTCAAAGCCGGGGCTCAGGCCGCGAAGGGGATTGGGGCGGATGGTCATGGAAAAGAGGTCTTCCAGACCAAAGGGGGCGGCGACGCTGATCTGATCATCCGCCTCTAGGCGCAACCCCACGGCATAGGTCGGGGCGACAAAGCGGGTCAGGGCCTCGTCGGTCGAGGTCAGGGGTTCATAGGGCTCGTTAAAATGGTCAGGAAACCAGATATGGACGCGGGCCTGATTGCGCACCTCAACCGTGTCGCAAAAGGGGGCCTCAAAGGTCTTGGCCGCGCGCTTGATCCAGACATCTTCGGCCTCATAGGACAGGTCCGAGCCGTCAAAATAGCCCAGATCATAGTCCTTGATGCCATGGTCGAGATCGCGGCCGGTCAGGTGGTTCCAGACCGTCTGATAGACTGCGCCCGAAAAGACCCGCCAGTCTGGCATAGCCAAGGCTCTGGCCGTGGTCAGGACGCCCATCAGGTTCGGGCTTTGGCGCAGGATGGCCACAAGGCGCGCAGTCTGTTCGATCTGGATCATGGGCTAGATCTAAAGAGATTCAGATCGGCCGAAAAGGCCAGCCATGGTCCAGCGGCCCGTGACCGGCCCCATAGCCCGGCGCGCGAGCCATGGCCTCAACCACATAGAGCCTCGCCCGCTGTACCGCCTTGGGCAAAGCCATTCCTTGGGCAATGCCGACCGCGCTGGCTGAGGCCAAGGTACAGCCGGTGCCATGGGTATGACGACTATGGATACGGGGGCCTTGCAACAGGGTCTCGCCTTCTGAGGTGATCAACAGATCGGTGACCTGATCCCCGGCCAGATGCCCGCCCTTCATAAGCACGGCTTTGGCGCCCAAAGCCATCAGGGCCTCCCCAGCGCGGCGAAGATCATCGAGCGTCTCAACCACCAGACCGGTCAAGGCCGCAGCCTCTGGCGCATTGGGCGTGAGGAGCCCGGCGCGCGGGACCAAGAGATCGCGAATGGCCGCTATGCCTTGGGCCTCTAGAAGCGGATGGCCGCCCTTGGCGATCATGACCGGATCAATGATGGCGGGAAGGTCGGGGTTGCTATCCAGAAGGGCGCAGACCGTCTCAACCATGGCCACGGTGCCCAACATCCCGGTCTTGATGGCGTCCGCGCCAATATCATCGAGCACAGCGCGGGCCTGAGCTGTGACAATCTCTAGCGGGATGGGGTGAACCCCAAAGACGCCGAGGCTATTTTGCACTGTAATGGCCGTCACAGCAGTGGTGGCAAAGCCGCCGAGGGCCGTGACCGTTTTAATGTCCGCCTGAATACCCGCGCCGCCGCCGCTATCTGACCCAGCAATGATCAAAACCCGTCCAGCCATGGCTAGGACCTCGCCGCTTCGATGGCTTGCCAGACCTTGAGCGCCTGAACGGTCTCGCGCACATCATGGACGCGGATCACATCGACCCCAGCCTTCGCCCCAATCAGGGCCGCCGCGAGCGAGCCGCCCAGCCGATCGGTGGGTTCGGTCGCTGTCGGATCAAGGGCCTGAACAAACCGCTTGCGGCTGACGCCAAGCAGGACCGGAAAGCCAAGGGCCATAATCTGATCCAGATGGGCCAGAAGGGTCAAATTGTGGGTCAAGTTTTTGCCAAAGCCGATGCCCGGATCAAGGCTGATGGCCCCGCGCGCCACGCCCGCAGCCATGGCCGCATCTGCCCGCTCGGACAGGAAGGCGCAGACCTCGGCCACCACATCCTCATAATGGGGGGCGACCTGCATGGTGCCCGGCTCGCCCTGCATGTGCATCAGGACCACCGGCACGCCAAGCTCTGCAGCGACCAAGGCCGCATCATCGGACCCGCGAAGGGCCGTGACATCGTTCCAAATCGTCGCGCCCGCTCGCACAGCAGCCCGGGCGACATCGGCCTTCAGCGTATCAATGCTGATCGGACAGGCGGTAGAATGGCGAAGGGCCTCGATCACGGGCAGGACCCGGTCCATCTCGGCCTGAGCCGATAGGGGCTCGGCGCCGGGGCGCGTCGACTCCCCGCCAATATCAAGCCTATCGGCGCCCTCATCCAGCAACCTCAAGCCATGGCCGACCGCGGCCTGAACCGATAGAAACTGACCGCCATCCGAGAAGCTGTCGGGGGTGACATTGACCACCCCCATAATGCTTGGTCTGGCCATCGCCTTAGGGGTCACGCAGGCTCAGGACCGGTGCTGGGCGTCAGGGGCACGGAAACCGAAGGGGCAATCGGCTTCTTGTCCTCGGCCTTTTCGCGCACGGGCACCACGCCCTTGAGTGCGCCGATGATCTCGTCTCCCGAGAGGGTTTCGAACTCCAGCAGGTTCTTGGCGAGGGTGTGCAGATCATCCAGACGCTCGGTCAGGATACGCCGCGCCTCGGTAAAGCCGCCTTGGACCAGAACGCGCACTTCGCTATCGATCAGTTGAGCGGTCTGTTCGGAGACATTTTGGGTGCGGGCCACCGAATGGCCAAGGAACACCTCGTCCTGATTTTCCCCGTAGGAGACCACGCCCAAAGCGTCAGAATAGCCCCATTTGGTGACCATCATGCGGGCCAGGCGGGTCGCCTGTTCAATGTCGGATGAGGCGCCGGACGTGACCTTTTCCTTGCCAAAGATCAGCTCTTCGGCGACGCGCCCGCCCATCAGGATGGTGAGCCGCGAGGTCATTTGCTCATAGGACATGGAGAGCTTGTCGCGCTCAGGCAGTTGCATGACCATGCCCAGCGCCCGGCCACGCGGAATGATGGTGGCCTTGTGGACAGGGTCGGTGTGGGAGACGGTCAGGGCGACCAAGGCGTGGCCACCCTCGTGATAGGCGGTCATGCGCTTTTCATCTTCGGTCATGACCATCGACTTGCGCTCAGCGCCCATCATGACCTTGTCCTTGGCGTCTTCGAAATCCTTCATCGTGACCATGCGCCGATTGCGGCGTGCGGCCATCAAGGCCGATTCATTGACCAGATTGGCCAGATCAGCGCCGGAAAAGCCGGGGGTGCCACGTGCGATGGTCTTGACGTCGACATCAGACGACAGGGGCACATTGCGCATATGGACGCGCAAGATGGTCTCGCGGCCGGTAATGTCGGGATTAGACACCACGATCTGGCGGTCAAAACGGCCTGGGCGCAGAAGGGCCGGATCGAGCACGTCAGGACGGTTGGTCGCCGCGACCAGAATGATCCCTTCATTGGCCTCAAAGCCGTCCATCTCGACCAGAAGCTGGTTGAGGGTCTGTTCGCGCTCATCATTGCCGCCGCCAAGGCCTGCACCGCGATGACGACCGACAGCGTCGATCTCGTCGATAAAGATGATGCAGGGCGCGTTCTTCTTGGCCTGTTCGAACATGTCGCGCACCCGGCTGGCACCGACGCCGACAAACATCTCGACAAAGTCAGAGCCGGAAATGCTGAAGAAGGGCACGCCCGCCTCACCGGCAATGGCACGGGCCAAAAGGGTCTTACCTGTACCCGGAGGGCCGACCAGCAGCGCGCCCTTGGGGATCTTGCCGCCAAGCTTTTGGAA
>CAISGS010000132.1 GCA_903884915.1 uncultured Caulobacteraceae bacterium
AAACGTGACACCTTCCGTGAGCCGGTGTTCTTGTGAACAACGCCCTTGGAAACGGCCCGCATCAGCTCCGATTGAGCCTCAACAAAGGCACCCTTAGCAGCGGCGACATCACCAGCCGACAAGGCCTCTTCAAACTTGCGCAGGAAGGTACGAACGCGCGAACGACGCGCCTTATTGACCTCAGTGCGGCGCTCAATCTTGCGGATCGCCTTCTTGGCGCCGGGCGTATTGGCCATGTGTTTAGAACCTTCGATGCGGACAAGCGCTTATCGCGTCGTGCGAGGGCGCTGAATTCAAGAGTGCGCGGATATACTGAAAGCCAAGGCCCACGTCAACGCAGCAGTCCAAGCTTCTTTTCAGAATCTCGTCTGAGGGCACGCGGATCATGGTCCCTCGACCCTGTATCCTAGCCGCCGAAGCCGTTCTGGCAAACCATCCTTGCCCAACAGGTGGCCCACACCCACGATGATGACGGTTCGACCACTGCCATCCATACGCTGCTTCAGGACCTCAACCCAGCGCAGATTGCGGTCGCGGATCAAGGTCTTGTAGAGCGTGGGGGTCGATTGCCTGATGGGCTCGAGGGCTTCTCGCTCTAGGGCGACAAGATCCCCCGCCATCCAGGATGCCAAGAGGGCCTCATAGGTGTCCGGCTCCTCATCCATTCGCCTCAATGTCTCTTCCAGCGACGCCATCTGGTCGGCTTCACGGCCATTGGCCAAAACATTGATCTGCTGTTCCGGCGTCTCAAAGGCGCGGCGCTCGACCTTGAGGTCCAGCCCCATCGATAGGACCTGCTCGACCCCATCACGCGCCCAAGCGCCCTGACTTTGCAGGGCCGCCACCGAAAGGGTGGCCTCCGCCAACCAAGGCCTAAACCGTTCAACCTGCTCAGGCCTGATCCCGGCTCGGGTTGAGACCCGTGCCAACCGGGCACGACCCGCCACCGAGAGTTTGTCACTGAGGTGGGCCCCCTTGGCGACCAACCCCTTTTTGAGGGCCAGTTCCGAGACCCGCGATTGGGTGGCCATATCGATCGGTAACTCGAACCAGACATCATCAGCCTTGGCCAAGGCGGCGCTTAGGACCGGAGGTTGCCAGTCAAGATCAGCAGGCAGAATGTGAATCGACCCGAAGATAACCATTTCAGAATCGGCATCTCGGACAATCCATATTGGCGGTAGGGCAAGGCTCGGACCGGCCAAGAGGGCCATCAGGCCCCCAATCACCCCGGCTGCTCGGACCCTCCAAGGGGTAGGGCTGATTAATGTCATGGTCGCGGCCCTCGCCTTAAAGACCGTTTTAAAGCTGACAGACGGGGCAGAAAAATGTCGAACGGCCTGCCTGCACCGTGCGTTCAATGACACCGCCGCAAGACGGCGTCACGCAGGGCTCACCCTCGCGGCCATAGGCGCGGAAGGTGTGCTGGAAATAGCCCAGCGCCCCATCGGCCCCGGCATAGTCGCGCAAGGTCGAGCCACCGGCCTCAATGGCCTCGGCCAACACGTCCTTAATGGCCACCGTCAAGATCTTGATCTTCGCCTTAGAAATCAGGGCCGCCGGCTTGATCGGCGAAATCCCTGAACGATGAAGCGCCTCGCAAACATAGATATTGCCCAGTCCCGCCACCACGCGCTGATCGAGCAACAGGGTCTTTGCTGTCTGTTTGCGACCCTTAAAGGCAGCCATCAGGACGTCTGCGTCAAAATCAGGTCCCAAGGGTTCGGGCCCCATGGCTGAAAACCATGGATGCTGATCGAGCCGCGCCGTCTCAACCAGCCCCATAAAGCCAAACCGCCGGGGGTCCGAATAGGTCACAGTGGCCCCGGCCTCGGTCATGAACAGCACATGGGCATGTTTCGGGTCAGAGGCAGGCGCATGGACAAAATCACCCGGCCTTTGTCTCGGCCCACCCGGCTCATCAATCTCAAAGCGGCCGGTCATGCCCAGATGCATGACCAAGGTGTCGCCCCGGTCCAATCGCGCCAGCAGATATTTCGCGCGTCGCTCTAGGGCAGTGATGGTCGCTCCCGTGAGGCGCTTCACAAAGCCGTCGGGAAAGGCAAAGCGCAGATCTGGGCGGCGCTGCTCGACCCGCGACAGGCGCGCGCCCTCGAGCACCGGCTGAAGCCCTCGGCGGACGGTCTCGACCTCAGGTAACTCAGGCATGGGTCAGCTCAGGCATGGGGCAAATGGTCCATATTAGGGCCCTGCAAGCGCAGGAATGTTCCTAAGACGCTTTGTCCGGTTTGCGACAGAACGCAACCGGGTTTAAAGCAGAGCCATGAGCGAGCCTTCCCCCCACCCCACAGCCACCTTTGGATTCACCGACGTCGCGGCGTCCGACAAGCCGGGCCTCGTGCGCGGCGTGTTTGATCGGGTGGCCAAACGCTATGACCTGATGAATGACCTGATGAGCGCCGGGGTCCATCGGCTGTGGAAGGATGCGGTGGCCTCGCGGCTCAATCCGCAGCCAGGCGAAGTGATCATCGATTGCGCAGGCGGTACCGGCGACATGGCGCGGCGCTTTGCCAAGATGGCCCGCGCGGCCAAGCAAAGGCGCGGCGGCGAGGATGCCCGCATCTATGTGATGGACTATAATGCCGAGATGGTCGGCGCAGGCCGCGAGCGCGGCGGCGAGCCAGAGATCGTCTGGTCAGTAGGTGATGCCCAACGCCTCGCCCTGCCAGATGCTTGCGCCGACGCCTATGTCATCTCCTTTGGCATTCGCAATGTCACCGACATCTTGGCGGCCTTAAAAGAGGCCCGGCGGGTTTTAAAGCCGGGCGGTCGGTTCCTCTGTCTGGAATTTTCCCATCCCGTCACCGAGGCCCTTCGCAAGGCCTATGACGCCTATTCGTTCGCCGTCATCCCCGCCATTGGCGAGTGGGTGGCTAACGATCGGGCCTCCTATCAATATCTGGTCGAGAGTATTCGCCGCTTCCCAGATCAGGCGGCCTTCGCGGCTCTAATGCGCGAGGCGGGCTTTTCGCAGGTTAGCTGGACCAACTTTACCGGCGGTGTGGCGGCCATGCACCAGGGCCGCGCTGTTTAATGGCTCTCTTGCGTCTTCTTGGTGCGGGTTGGGTTCTGGTGCGTGCCGACGCGCTTTTGCCGCGTGAGGCGCAAGACCTGATGCCCGCACCGCTGGTGGCGCTGAGTAAGATGTTACGACTATTGGCCGGACCTCAATCGCGCAAAGGACGGCCGGGCGAGCGCCTCGCCAAGGCCCTCGAGGGGCTTGGTCCGGTCGCGATCAAGCTGGGTCAGCTTCTATCCACGCGAGCCGATATTTTGGGCGTCGATTTCGCCGACGATCTGGCGCGGCTCAAGGATCAGCTTCAGCCCTTTGACACCAAACTGGCCACCGCCGTGGTTCAAGCCGGTATTGATCGGCCCATTTCGAACCTGTTTGTTGAATTTGGGCCCGCCGTGGCCGCCGCCTCAATCGCCCAAGCCCACCGCGCGGTTCTGGCCGATGGGCGCGTCGTTGCGGTTAAGGTTCTTCGGCCCGGGATCGAGCAGGCTGTGGCCAAGGATGTGGCCGTCTTGACCCTTGCCGCCGATCTGACCCACCGGTTGGTTCCGCTCAGCCGCCGCCTTGCCCCGCGCGATCTGGCGGCCACCGTATCCCGGTCCTTGACCCTAGAGCTTGATCTGCGGCTCGAAGCGGCCGGCGCCGACGAGCTGGGCGAGGTCATGGCCAAGGATGGCTGGATGAGCGCGCCCAAGGTGGTTTGGGAAGGGGTCGGCAAGCGCTTCTTGACCCTGACCTGGGCCGAGGGTCAGCCCCTCTCATCGGCCCAATCGCTCGAACAGCCCGGGCTAGACCGCCCAGCCTTGGCCAATGGCCTGATGCGCGGCTTTTTGGCCCAAGCCCTCGATCACGGGGTTTTCCATGCCGATCTGCATGAGGGAAACCTGTTTGTCGGTGCACCCTCCGTCATCGTCGCGGTCGACTATGGCATTATGGGGCGGATTGGACCGGACGAGCGCCGCTATCTGGCGGAGATTCTCTGGGGCTTTTTGCGCCGGGACTATCGACGGGTCGCGGAAATCCATTTCGAGGCCGGTTATGTGCCCGCCGTCCATTCGGTCGACGCCTTCGCCCAAGCCCTGCGCGCCGTGGGCCAGCCGATCTTTGGCCGCAGCGCCAAGGATGTGTCGATGGGCAGGCTCTTGGGCCAACTGTTCGAGATCACCGCCCTTTTTGACATGCATCTTCGGCCCGAACTGGTCCTGTTGCAAAAGACCATGGTCACGGTCGAGGGCGTGGCGCGGCGCATTGATCCTGATCATGACATCTGGGCCGCCGCTGAGCCTGTCGTGCGCCGCTGGATTGCCCGGGAACTGTCACCGACCGAGAAGGTCAAGAGCCTCGTTCAAGACGCTATCGGGGCGCTGCAATCTTTGGCGCGTTTAGCTGAGGCCGAACGCAAGACGCAGCCCGCTGCTGTGCCGCCCACCGCCCCTAGCATCAGCCCCTTCTGGTTGGCCCTAAGCGTCAGCGCCGCCCTGACCCTGGCCGCGATTTTGGTGTTCAAGGCTCTGAACGGCTAGTTCGCCCCTAAAACCGCGGCTTTAAACTACGCCATACCCAATAGAGCCCGACGACGTAGAGGGCCATGCCAACCCCATAGCTGACGAAGGTCGCGATCCGAGCCCAAGCGCGCATCTTCCCCGTTTCATCGGTGTAATGGGACAGGATACCCGGCGTGGCCAAGACCAAGACAACAGACACAAGGATCAAACCGGCGGCTTGCCATCGCGCCCTCACCAATCGCGCTCGGTTCTTTTTTTCCCAGTCTTGGAATTCTGGATCGGATGAGGTTTTAAGCACGATCTAGCGGCCCGCTGGATCGTCGCCCTGCTTCTTTTGACGATCGACCTGCTGCTGCCAATAGTCGGCTCCATCATCGGGTTTGAAGAAGGCCTTGGGCGCGCCGCTCTTGGCCATCACGGCAAAGACGTTGGTCTTGGCGTCATAGATCAGGGTATCGCCATTGGGCCGCGATAGGGTCTGGGCCCCCTTGGGCGGATGGCTGGTAAAGGCATGGGCCTTGGCGACATAGTCATCGAGACGATCCGCGCTAAAGGCCTTGCCATTGCGTTCGAACTGACGCTCAGCACTTTCTTGAGCGCTATAGCGGCGGCTTTCGCCCCACATGGGCACGCCATCGACGAGCGGCACATCTTCCGCCGCTGCTCGTTCGCGCTGAGGACGACGCCCCCCTTGAACATCGGATTGATCTTGACGCTCAGCCCGACTGTCGCGCTCATCCATCCGCGCCTCGGTCTTGTCCCGATGGGGCACAGCAGACGGCCCCGCATCGCAAGACCAGAGACCCCCTAAGGTTAGAACGGCCAAGGCCGATAGGACGACGCCCTTGATTATACACATTTCTAGCCCCCAAATTTCACCATCTGAAGTAGATTGACTCCGATATTCGACCTTGTCAAACGCGGGACCTAGGGAACGAACCCTCGCGCCATTTGCCCGCCTGCCCGCAAAGCGCTATGCAATCGGCTCTGGCTTGGGAGCACAGCACGGTGAGTGACAAACGGGTCCTGTTGATCGTGGGCGGCGGCATTGCCGCCTACAAAT
>CAISGS010000133.1 GCA_903884915.1 uncultured Caulobacteraceae bacterium
AACACCCCCTCACCCAACCCTCTCCCCCAAGGGGGCGAGGGCTAGGACCGATAAGCCCTCTCCCTGAGGGAGAGGGTTGGGGGAGACCCTTTTTTCCGGTTCACATCCCCAACCCTTTGCCAACCGAACCACATGGGGCTAAACCAACCCGTCTTTTGAAATCGGAGTTGATCATGTCCTTGGAGTCGCAGGCCCTGCGCCGCGTGAAGCCGTCCGCCACCATCGCTGTGTCCGCCAAGGCGCGCGAATTGATCCGTCAGGGCAGGGATGTCATTTCCCTGGGCGCGGGCGAGCCGGACTTCGATACGCCGGATAATATCAAGGCCGCTGCGATCAAGGCGATCCAAGAGGGCAAGACCAAATATACGGATGTTGATGGCATCCCCGAACTGAAGGCCGCGATCTGCGCCAAGTTCGAGCGTGAAAATGGCCTCAGCTACAAGCCGTCTCAGGTCAATGTCTCACCCGGCGGTAAGCCTGTGATCTATAATGCCCTGGTCGCCACCCTGTCGCCCGGCGACGAGGTGATCGTGCCAGCCCCCTACTGGGTGTCCTATCCGGACATGGTCCTGCTGGCTGGCGGTGAGCCGGTCTTTGTTGCCACCACGGCCAAGAACAATTTCAAGCTTCAGCCCGCCGACCTCGAAGCGGCCATTACACCGCGCACCAAGTGGCTGTTGCTCAACTCGCCGTCCAACCCATCTGGCGCGGCCTATACGCGCGAAGAGCTACAGGCTGTGGCGGACGTGCTGCTGCGTCACCCGCAGGTCTGGATCCTGACCGATGATATGTATGAGCACCTGATCTATGACGGGTTCGAGTTCACCACCATCGCTCAGGTCGAGCCTCAGCTCTATGACCGCACCTTGACCATGAATGGCGTGTCCAAGGCCTATTCCATGACCGGCTGGCGCATCGGCTATGCGGCGGGTCCAGAGCCCCTGATCAAGGCCATGGCCAAGGTCATGAGCCAGTCCACATCAAACCCCTGCTCCATCGCCCAGTGGGCCGCTGTCGAGGCCCTGAACGGGCCGCAGGACTTCATTCCAGGGCGTGCCGCCGTCTTCCAGACCCGCCGCGATCTGGTGGTTTCGATGCTCAATCAAGCCAATGGCCTGTTCTGCCCCACGCCCGAAGGGGCCTTCTATGTCTATCCGTCCTGCGAAGGCCTGATCGGCAAGACGGCGCCGTCTGGCCGCGTGATCAAGAATGACGAGGATTTTGCCGCTGAATTGCTGGAATCCGAGGGCGTGGCCGTCGTCCATGGCGAGGCCTTTGGTCTGTCGCCCTTCTTCCGCATCTCCTACGCTACCTCGACGGAGGTCCTTGAAGACGCCTGCACCCGCATTCAGCGCTTCTGCGCCGCTGTTCGCTAAGGACCTCATCCCGTGACCGACCAACTGGCCTTAGCGGCAGCGTTGGCTTGGGCAACGGGGACCGTGGTCGCAGGACTGGTGTCCCGTTGGGGACCGGTTGATCCGCCGAGGGATCGGGGCGCTCACAAGGCCCCGACACCCACCAGCGGCGGCCTTGGGATCATGGCGGGCACCTGCGCCGGTCTCGTCCTCTTGGCCAGCCAATTGCCCAAAGACCATCTGGCACCACTCGTCGCCCTACTGGGCATGGCGCTTGCCATGGGGGTGTTAGGCCTGATCGACGACATTTTTGATCTGAATGCCCGGCTTAAACTTGGCATCCATGTCGCGCTGGCCATCACCTTTGCCGCAGCCGTGGCAAAGATCGGGGTTCTGCCTTTGGCGGCGGGGCTAGACCTGCCCCTGCTTACGATCTTCAGCATCCTCGGCACAGCTCTGTGGATCGTGGTTCTGGTCAATGGCTTGAATTTCATCGACGGTGCCAATGGGCTTGCTCCGGGTGCAGCGATCATCATTCTGGCCGCCATAGGCCTGCTGGCAGGGCAGCAGGGCCAGAGCGCCCTGAGTGCCGTCGCCATCATCGTGGCAGCCGCCTCGCTGGGGTTCTTGCCGTGGAACCTGCCGGGAGGGCGGGTGTTTCAAGGCGATGCAGGGGCCCTGTTCAGTGGCTTCCTGATTGCGGGCCTCGCCGTACTGATGGCCGACCCGAAGGTGGGGGGCAACCTTTCGCCCTATCCCGTGGTCTTTGCCAGCCTGCCACTGCTCACCGACGTGTTCTTGACCCTGTTGTCACGTGCGCGTCGAAAACAGGGCCTCTTAACCGCCCACCGCGACCATCTCTTTCAGCGCTGGCTGCTCGCTGACCCCAAGCGCACCCATGCAGGCCTATCGGTCAGGTTCTGGATCCTAACCGCAGCCTTCGCCGGACTGGGGGTCATAGCCGAGACCACACAAGTGGGCTCGCAGGCGGGCCTCCTGGCCCTCAGCATCCTGATCTGCGTCTTGCTGTGGCGGCGCTGGGATCGGTCGCTTCAGGCCTAGGCGGCGCGGCTGACCGAGAAGTCGGCCAGAGCCTCGAGAGCCTGACGCCAGTCATTGTTCGGGAACACCGCCAACGCGGCCTTGGCCGTTTCGGCATAGTCCACCGCAAGGTCGAGGCTGGCATCGAGGGCGCCCGTGCTCAGGATAAGATCACGCGCGCGCAGGAAGTCCGCGTCGGTCTGATCGAGCCGCCCGACCGTACGCTCCCAGAAGGCCGTCTCGGCCGTGCCCGTGCGGGCCATGGCCAGCAGCAAGGGCAAGGTGGCCTTACCCTCTCTAAAGTCATCACCGGCATTCTTGCCCAGCGTCTCGGTCTTGCCGCCATAGTCCAGCGCATCATCGGTCAACTGGAACGCCAGTCCCAAATTGAGGCCATAGGCGCGTAGGGCTTGGATATCGGTCTCAGACGCGCCGCTGACCACCGCGCCGGCTTCAGCAGCGGCGGCGAACAGTTCGGCGGTCTTGGCCTTGATGATTTCCAGATAGGTGTCCTGATCCAGCGCCAGATCATGGGCGCGGGTCAGTTGCAAAACCTCGCCCTCGGCAATGACGCTGGAGGCATGGGCCAGAATATTCAGCGCCCGCAAGGACCCCGTCTCGACCATCAGCTCGAACGAGCGGGCGAACAGAAAGTCTCCGACCAGCACACTAGAGGCCCCGCCCCAGATCAGGTGCGCGGCCACCTTGCCCCGGCGAAGGGTGCTGCCATCGACCACATCATCATGCAAAAGGGTTGCGGTATGGATGAACTCGACCGCTGCCGCCAGCTTCAAGAAGCCATCTTCGGGCAATCCATTGGCGACCGTCGAGGCCTGCCCGCGTGCCAGCCGCGCCGCCGCGACGGTCAGCAGCGGCCTCAGCCTCTTGCCGCCCGCCACGATCAGATGTTCGGCCAAGGCTGGGATCACCGGCACGGGGCTGTCCATCCGCCCCATGATCAGGCTGTCGACACCCGCCATATCCGACGCCGCCAAACGCACGAGGCGCTCGACAGAACCGATTGGCCGGGTGATGACCTCCGTGGCGTCCAAGATCTGGCTCCTTGCTGATGCCGCTAGCAGACTAGACCCCTGCCCATCGCCTTCATACTGAATATGCGCTGACGGTTGCAGGAGACAAGGATTGCGGGATAGGTCAGGGGAGAGGCGAGCACAAGTCTTGAAGCGGTCAAACCATGACGGAATCTGAATCAGACGGCGGCGAGGGGTCTAATTTGACCCAATCTTGGTCGCAAGACACCGTCATGGGCGGCAAGGTCATCCTGCGCCAGCCGATCAAGGGCTATCGCGCGGGACTGGATGCGGCCCTGCTGGCGGCCTGCTGTGACGCGGTTTCGGGCCAACGGGTGGTAGAAGCAGGCTGCGGCGTCGGTGGAGCCTTGCTGGCGGCTGCGACGCGCTGTCCGGGGGCCAAGCTCGTCGGGATTGAGCGCGACCTTCAGGCGGCGTCGCTGGGCCGCGACAATATAGCGCTCAACGGTCTGCAATATCGGGTTCAAATCATTGAGACCCCCCTGCCCGCCTCCGTCGCCAAGCTGGGGCTTGAGCCCTTCGACGCGGCCATTAGCAATCCGCCCTTCTTTGACGATCCGGCCAGCCTTCGCACGCCAGATGCCAGTCGCTTGGGAGCCTATATGGCCGAAGAGGGCTTGGGTGCTTGGATCGGCTTTTTGCTGAAATCGGTGCGTGAGGGCGGCAGCATCACCATCATCCACCGCGCCGACCGTCTGGGCGATATTCTTAGCCTTCTGGCCCCCAAGGCCGGGTCCGTGCGGATCAGACCCATCGCCCCCTTCGTGGACGCCCCCGCCAAGCGGGTTCTGGTCCGCGCGATCAAGACCGGCAAGGCCCCGATGGTCTTACTTGCGCCTCTCGTGCTGCATGACCGTGGCGGCGGGCATACGGTGCAGACCGAGGCGATCCTACGCGGGGAAACGGCTCTGGGCTGGGACTGATCTCGCCAAAAGAAAAGGCCACCCAGAGGGCCAACCGGTGATCCGGTCGGGCTCTGGGTGGCCTGCGTTCTGTTGCTGCCCGAAGGCGGCTTAGATTAGTTCTTGGCCTTATCGACCAGCTTGTTCTTGCCGATCCAAGGCATCATGGCGCGAAGGCGGGCGCCGACCTCTTCGATTTCATGTTCCGAAGCGCGGCGACGGATGGCCTTGAAGCTGGGCTGACCGGCTTGATTTTCCAACATGAAGTCGCGAACGAAGCGGCCCTCTTGGATGTCGAGCAGGACGCGCTTCATCTCGGCCTTGGTGTCCGAGGTGACGATGCGAGGGCCGGTGACATATTCGCCATATTCAGCCGTGTTGCTGATCGAATAGTTCATGTTGGCGATGCCGCCTTCATAGATCAGGTCGACGATGAGCTTCACCTCGTGCAGGCACTCGAAATAGGCCATTTCTGGCGCATAACCGGCTTCCACCAGGGTTTCAAAGCCAGCGCGGATCAGTTCGACCAGTCCGCCGCACAGGACGACCTGCTCGCCGAACAGATCTGTTTCGCATTCTTCGCGGAAGTTGGTCTCGATGATGCCCGAACGACCACCGCCGATGGCTGAGGCATAGGCAAGACCCAGATCCATGGCCTGACCGGTAGCATTTTGATGCACGGCGATCAGGCAAGGCACGCCGCCGCCCTTGAGATATTCACCGCGAACCGTGTGGCCAGGGCCCTTGGGCGCGACCATCAGAACGTCGATGCTGGCCTTAGGCTCAATCAGCTTGAAGTGAACATTCAGACCGTGGGCGAACAGCAGGGCTGCGCCATCACGAATGTGAGGGGCGATCTCGTTTTCATAGATGCCGCGCTGAAGCTCGTCAGGCGCCAAGATCATCAGCATGTCGGCCCAGCCAGCGGCTTCGGCGACGGTCATGACCTTCAGGCCCTCAGCTTCAGCCTTCTTGGCCGAAACAGAACCGGGGCGCAGGGCGATGG
Organism: uncultured Caulobacteraceae bacterium; assembly: GCA_903884915.1. Lineage (GTDB taxonomy): Bacteria > Pseudomonadota > Alphaproteobacteria > Caulobacterales > Caulobacteraceae > CAISGS01. The sequence goes on from CAISGS010000133.1 coordinate 5,357, forward strand.
CGACATTGGTGTGGCCCGAATCGCGAAGGTTCAGGGCGTGGGCGTGACCTTGGCTGCCATAGCCTACGATCGCGACCTTCTTGTCGAGGACGCGGCCAATGTCGGCGTCGCGATCGTAATAAACACGCATGATCAAGTCTCCAGACGGGTCATTCAAGAGCCCCTTCGCGGGACGCTTTTCGGAAAGGCTGCTTTCGAGCGTTTTTTTGCCCTCACGTCAAGGTCTGGGTGCATTGCGCGCAAGCTCTTGCCCTTATATGTGCTGGAATAGTGGATCTGAACCGGCCGCTTTGAGGAATATCGCCCATGTCACGACTAGCGACGCCGCATGACGTGGTGATCTATTGGCAAAATGCGGGGCCTAGCAAATGGTTCGCCAAGAACGACCGGTTTGACGAGGCCCTGAGCCTGCGGTTCGAACCGATGCATATGGCTGCCGCGCGCGGCGAGCATGATGATTGGGAAGCCCAAGGCGCTGTCGGCGCGCTGGGCCTCATTCTTCTGTTCGATCAGATCCCCCGCAATATCTATCGCAAGACCGCCCACGCCTTCGCCACTGACGGCCGCGCCCGGTCCGTTGCCCGCAAGGCCGTTGCCAGTGGCTTTGATCAGGAGATGGAACCGTCCCTTCGGCCCTTTTTCTACCTCCCCTTCGAGCATTCTGAGGACCCCAGCGATCAGGCCTTCAGCGTCGAACTGTTCAGCGCCCATAGCCTGGCCAGCGGCGATGAGGACAGCCTCAAATGGGCCATAGTCCATAGCCAGATCATCGAGCGGTTCGGGCGCTTTCCACACCGCAATCCGGCCCTCGGTCGGTCAACCACTGTGGAAGAGAAGATGTTCCTGAGCGAAGGCGGGTTCGGCGGCTAACAGAACCGTTGGATTTCTGTCCGCCCGCCCTTTAGCCTGTCCCCAGACCAAGGGTCAGAATCACATGAACGCACACGCCCCCGACTCAGTTGCAAAGACCGCTGCCCATCCTGAGCAGCAATATCTTGATCTGTTGGCCGACATCCTCGCCAACGGTTCCTATCGGCAAGACCGGACTGGCACCGGCGCAAAGAGCGTCTTTGGGCGGCAGATGCGCTTTGATCTGGCGGCAGGCTTTCCGCTCCTGACCACCAAGAAGCTGCATCTTAAGTCGATTATCGTCGAACTGCTCTGGTTCCTGCGCGGCGACACCAATGTCAAATATCTGCACGATCACGGGGTTAGCATCTGGGATGAATGGGCCGATGAGGCCGGTGATCTTGGCCCGGTCTATGGCAAGCAATGGCGCAGTTGGGCCGCTCCCGACGGTCGCGTGATCGATCAGATGGCCCAACTGGTCCAAGGCCTGAAGACCAACCCCAATAGCCGACGCCACATTGTCAGCGCTTGGAACCCGTCTGAGGTGGACGACATGGCCCTGCCGCCCTGTCATTGCCTGTTCCAGTTCTTCGTGGCCGACGGCAAGCTATCCTGCCAGCTCTATCAGCGCTCCGCCGACATGTTCCTTGGCGTGCCGTTCAACATCGCCTCCTACGCCCTCCTGACCTTGATGGTGGCGCAGGCGACGGGGCTGGAGCCGGGTGAGTTTGTCCATACGCTGGGCGACGCCCACATCTATTCCAACCATGTCGAGCAGTGCGAACGTCAACTGTCCCGCCAGCCCCGCCCTTTCCCGACCCTAACCATGGCCCCCAAGACTGACCTATTCAGCTTCGACTATGCCGACTTCAAACTCGAGGGCTACGACGCCCACCCCGGCATCAAGGCCCCCATCGCGGTTTGATATAAAAAGACATATACAATCTTGGTTTGCTTTCGTGCTAAGCACTGATAGGCTCACAGGATCGACCATCCTTGATCGAGCCTTTCATGAGCGATTTTTCCTTCACGTCGCGCGACAGCTTTCAACGCCTGTCTCAGGAAAAAATCGAAGACGCTATTTTACTGCTCGAACATGAGCGATTTTCTAATGCCTATTACCTTGCTGGCTATGCCATTGAATCAGGTTTGAAGGCTGCGCTCTGCAAGAAATTTTTGGCCGAATGCCTTCCGGATAGAAAACTTGTCCAGTCGGCCTATACGCATGACCTTCAAACCTTGATAAAACTTGCAAACCTTTCGCAAGAGCTGGATCAATCGACAAAACTTGATCCTAACCTAGCGAGCAACTGGTCAACAGTCTTACAGTGGTCAGAAGCCAGTCGGTATGAGATATTGGACGCGTTCAAAGTCTTCGAAATAATCAAGGCGGTATCCGATCCAACACACGGAGTTTTGCAATGGCTCAAACAGCATTGGTAGATCAAGATATCGAGGCAGGCCGTCAGTTCGTGCGTTTGCTCGATATGATCGGAATTAAGGCCCATGCCGCCTTCTGGCTCTATCGATCTGATACGGAGCGGTGGCGTCTGGTCATTGTCTGTGATGAGGCCGAAAAGGGTTCACGTGACCTCTATCTGAGGACCATCAAGGCCGGATCGACGATGGGACTGGGTATGGTTGAATTCCAAGCCCCGAGCAGTCGTTTCTATCAGACCTTCAGCAAAAATATGCATGTCGATGGCCGCTCCGAAGTGCGTGTCAGCCAAAGCACATTTGAGGGTATCTATATCGAAGACGCCCTGATCTACCGCCTTTCAGCGGCTTAAGGGTCAGGGCGCTTCCCCTCTGGCGCAGAAGCGACTAAATCCTTGTCATGGCTCTGATCCCGATCGCTCTCGTCGTCGCTCGCGCGCACAATAATGTCATTGGTGCCCAAGGCGGCATTCCTTGGCGGCTGAAGACCGATCTGGTGAATTTCAAGGCGGTGACCCTGTTCAAGCCGGTGATCATGGGCCGCGCGACCTGGGACTCCCTGCCCTTCAAGCCGCTGCCCGGCCGGCTCAATATCGTCCTGTCCCGCGACGGATCGTTTGAGCCCAAGGGTGCCCTGCCCTGCGAGCGGATAGACGAGGCCATCGGAATTGCGCGCGAGCAGGCCGAAGAGGATGGGGCCGAAGAGGTCTGCGTCATCGGCGGTGCCCAGATCTATGCGGGCCTTCTGCCCAAGGCCAAACGGCTCTACATCACCGAGGTCGAGACCGAGGTAGAGGGCGACACCCTGTTCCCTGATTTCGACGAAACGGAATGGCGCGAGACCAAGCGGGAAGCCCATCCGGCAGGCCCTGACGATCAGTTCCCCTTCATCTTTCGGGTTCTCGAACGTCTTTAAGCCGCCATATCGAAAAGGACCCTCTAGCAGGGGGTGACGGCGCGAACCATTTCGCTAATCTGCTTCCTGAACGCCGCTCACCTGACGAGGCGGCCGCAAGAGGAAGACGTCTGTGAACATCGAACTGGTCGCCGAGAACCTACAATTTCCTGAAGGCCCTATCGCCATGAACGATGGGTCCGTGATCTTGACCGAGATCAAGCGCGGCACCCTGACCCGCGTCATGCCAGACGGCACAACCAGCGTGGTGGCCAATGTCGGCGGTGGACCGAACGGAGCCGCAATCGGCCCTGATGGCGCGATCTATGTGACCAATAATGGCGGCAGTTTTGAGTGGCTCGACGTCAATGGCATGACCATCCCCGGCCCCACGCCCCCCAGCCATACAGGCGGATATATCCAACGCGTGGATCTTACGACCGGCGAGGTCCGCACCCTCTATAGCGAGTGCGATGGCAAGAAACTGGTCGGGCCGAACGATCTGGTCTTCGATAGGCAAGGCGGGATGTGGTTCACCGACCATGGCTGCTCGACCCCAGAGGGGCGCAAGTTCGGCGCGCTCTACTATGCTCAGCCGGACGGTTCGAGCATCACCCGCATCAAGGACCATTTCGTGTCGCCCAATGGGGTTGGCCTCTCGCCCGATGAGAAGACCGTCTATATGGCCGACACCAATCTGGGCCGCCTGTGGGCCTTCGACCTGACCGCGCCCGGCGTGGTGTCAGAGCCGCCGCCGTTCCAGCCCGCGCGGGTCGTGCACAATCTGCCCGGCTTCCAGTTGCTCGATAGTCTCGCCGTCGAGGCGGGCGGCAAGGTCTGCGTCGCCACGATCATCAATGGCGGGATCACCGCTTTCGACGAGGACGGCACGACCGAGCACTATCCCTTCCCCGACATTCTGGTCACCAACATCTGTTTTGGCGGCGCGGATATGAAGGATGCCTGGATCACGGCGTCGGGTACCGGCAAGCTCTACAAGTGCCGCTGGCCTCGCCCCGGCCTGAAGCTGAACTACAACGCCTAAAAGAAAGGGGTGAGGGCTGAAACCGGCCCTCACCCCATCCATATTATCCAAATTACAGTGACTTAGAACAGGGTTCCGAGCGCGCTGGTATTATAGTCCAACAGCTCGGCATCGCGGCCATCGCGGACCTTTTCCACCCAGTAGGGATCGACCAGCAGGGCGCGGCCGACGCCGACCAGATCGAACTCGTCATTTTCCAGACGGGTCAGCAGGGCGTCGAGCGAAGCAGGCTTAGAGCCCTCACCCGCCATACCGGCGACAAACTCACCCGTCAGGCCAACAGAGCCCACCGTGATGGTTGGCTGACCGATCAGCTTCTTGGCCCAACCGGCGAAGTTCAGGTCCGAGCCTTCAAATTCAGGTTCCCAGAACCGGCGCTGCGAGCAGTGGAAAATATCTGCTCCGGCGTCGGCCATAGGCTGGAGCCAAGCTTCCATTTCCTTAGGCGTGTGGGCCATCTTGACCGCAAAGTCCTGCTGCTTCCACTGCGACAGGCGGATGATGATGGCAAAGTCCTCGCCCACGGCGGCGCGGCAGGCCTTGATGATTTCCGACGCGAAACGGGCGCGCTCGGCCAGAGCCGTACCACCGAAGCTGTCTTCACGCACATTGGTGCCGTCCCAGAAGAACTGGTCGATCAGATAGCCATGGGCACCGTGAAGCTCGATGGACTCAAAGCCCAGACGCTTGGCGTCCGCAGCGGCGCGGGCGAATGAGGCGATGGCGTCGGCGACGTCAGCGTCGCTCATGGCCTCGCCAAACTGCTTGCCGGGTGAGGACAGACCCGAGGGGCTGTCGATAGGGCCCGGAGCGACCCATTCGGTGCGGCGGTTGCGCACCGCGCCGACGTGCCAGAGCTGAGGCGCCATAGCCCCGCCCTTGGCGTGAACCGCATCAATGACCTTTTGCCAACCGGCAAGGGCCTCATCGCCAGAGAACCTAGGCACATTCGGGTCGTTGAGCGAGGCAGCGCGGTCCACGCCCGTGCCTTCGGACACGATAAGGCCAACATCGGCGCCCGCACGGCGCTCATAATAGTCCGCAACCTCTTGGGTCGGGATGCCGTTTGGCGAGAAGGACCGGGTCATGGGGGCCATGACCACGCGATTGCGCAGGTTCAGCGACTTATAATGAAAGGGACGAAACAGGGCGTCAGCGGCCATGGGAAAACTCGCAAGTTGGAGGACAATACAGATCCGGGCAGCCCCTATTTCAAGGACTGCCCGGTGAGAAGAGGATCAAACCGTCGATCTTGGCTTAGAGGCCAAGGATCAGTTTGGCCATGATATTGTGCTGGATCTCGT
>CAISGS010000134.1 GCA_903884915.1 uncultured Caulobacteraceae bacterium
GATCTCGATTGCCGCCTATCAGGACCTTGAGGCCTGGGCCGCTGCGGCGCGGCGGGCGCGGGCCATGGGCTGCACCGGGGCCATGGCCATCCATCCGGCTCAAGTCGCGGGCATTGCCACATCCTTTGCCCCCAGCGAGGCCGAACGGGCGGAGGCGCAGGCCATATTGACCGCTTGGGATCAGCGCGGCGACCGGGGCGTGATTGCCCTTGGCCAAAAGATGATAGATCTTCCCATCGTTCAGCAGGCCAAGCGTCTGTTGGGACGCCCCCTCTGACGGCCCTGACGGAGACCAGACCATGAGACGCACCGCCATTGTTGCCCCCCTTCGCACCGGCGTCGGCAAGTTCCTAGGCTCCCTTAGCCCCATGCCCGCAGAGGTTCTGGCCGCTGAGGTCATCAAGGCCGTCGTCGCCAGGAGCGGCATCGATCCGGCTCGCATAGACGATGTGGCCTTCGCCCAGAGCTATGCCAATTCCGAGGCCCCGTGCATTGGCCGTTGGGCAGCGCTTGAGGCGGGCCTACCGATAGAGGTTCCCGGCTTTCAGACCGATCGGCGATGCGGCGGCGGTCTTCAGGCCTTGGCGACGGCGGCGATGATGGTCCAGACCGGCGCGGCCGATGTGGTTCTGGCCGGCGGCGTCGAGAGCATGTCCAACATCGAATATTACACCACGGCCATGCGCGGCGGCGCGCGCTCGGGCAATGTCCAGATGTTCGACCGTCTGGAGCGGGGACGCGAACGCTCCCAGCCCGTCTGGCGCTTTGGCGTCATTTCCGGGATGATCGAGACGGCCGAGAACCTCGCCACCGACTATGGCATCTCGCGCGAGGCCTGCGACCAGTTCGCCGCCGAAAGCCACGCCAAGGCCGCTGCGGCCTGGGCTGCGGGACGGTTTGCCGATGAGGTCGTGCCCGTCAATGTACCGCAAAGGCGCGGCGATCCGATGGTCTTTGCCTCGGACGAGGGCGTGCGCGGGGACACCACGGCCCAGAGCCTGTCGGCCTTGAAACCGATGATGAAGGGCGGCGTCTCCACCGCTGGCAATTCCAGCCAACAGAATGATGCGGCAGCGGCCTGCCTCTTGGTCGCGGAAGATAAGTTAGAAGAGTTGGGCCTTGAACCGATTGGCTATTTCGTCGGCTGGGCAGCTGCAGGCTGTGATCCCGCACGTATGGGCATCGGCCCGGTTCCTGCCGTCAAGCGCCTGTTCGAGCGTACCGGTCTTGGCTGGGACGATATGGGTCTTGTCGAGCTGAACGAGGCCTTTGCTGCCCAATCCTTGGCGGTGATGAAGGGCTGGGGCTGGGAGGATCGCTCGATCCTCAACGTCAATGGCTCGGCCATTTCGCTCGGCCACCCCATCGGCGCCACCGGCGTTCGCATCGCGACGACCCTGCTGCACGAGATGCAGCGCCGGGGTGTGCGCTACGGCCTAGAGACCATGTGCGTCGGCGGCGGCCAAGGCGTCGCCGCCATCTTCGAACGGGCTTAAGGATCGGCGGGGCGGCGTGGTGCCGCCCCGTTATTAAGTGCGGATGAC
>CAISGS010000135.1 GCA_903884915.1 uncultured Caulobacteraceae bacterium
CGGATCGCGTTCGGCCTTGAGGCGGGCCAGCTTTTCGAGCTGTTGCTCCCGCACCGACGTATTGTCGACCTTGAGCACCGGAATATCGTCGGCAACTTCAGGCTTGTAGCTGTTGACGCCAACCACGGACTGACGACCGGCATCGATCCGTGCCTGGGTCTTGGCTGCAGCCTCTTCGATCCGCAGCTTGGGCACGCCCTGTTCAATGGCCTTGGCCATGCCGCCGAGGCTTTCGATCTCGGCAATATGCTCCAGCGCGCGGGCCGCCAGATCGTGGGTCAGACGCTCGACATAGTAGCTACCGCCCCAAGGGTCGATGACCTTGGTCAGGCCGCTTTCGACCTGCAGGAATAGCTGCGTGTTGCGGGCAATACGGGCCGAGAAGTCGGTGGGAAGGGCCAGCGCCTCGTCGAGGCTGTTGGTGTGCAGCGATTGTGTCTGACCATTGGCAGCGGCCATCGCTTCAACGCAGGTGCGCGGTACATTGTTGAACACGTCTTGGGCTGCGAGGCTCCAGCCCGAGGTCTGGGAGTGGGTACGCAAGGACAGCGACCGCGCATCCTGAGGATTGAACGGCTTCATCAGCTTGGCCCAGATCAGGCGCGCGGCCCGCATCTTGGCCACCTCCATGAAATAGTTCATGCCAATGGCCCAGAAGAACGACAGGCGCGGGGCGAAGGCGTCGACCGTCATGCCCGCCGCGATCCCAGCCTTCACATATTCGATCCCGTCGGCCAGCGTATAGGCCAGTTCTAGGTCCGCCGTCGCGCCCGCTTCTTGCATATGATAGCCAGAAATCGAGATCGAGTTGTACTTCGGCATTTCCTTGGAAGTGTATGAAAAGATATCTGAAATGATCCGCATGGAGGGGGCTGGCGGATAGATATAGGTGTTGCGGACCATGAACTCCTTGAGGATGTCGTTCTGGATGGTCCCCGATAGCTTAGCGGCGGGAACGCCCTGTTCCTCTGCCGCAACAATGAACAGGGCCAAGATCGGCAACACTGCGCCGTTCATGGTCATGGAGACGCTCATCTGGTCCAGCGGAATGCCTGAGAACAGGGTGCGCATGTCATAGATGGAGTCGATGGCCACACCGGCCATGCCGACATCGCCCTTGACCCGCTCATGGTCGGAATCATAGCCGCGGTGTGTGGCCAGATCGAAGGCGACCGACAGGCCCTTTTGACCGGCTGCGAGATTGCGACGGTAAAAGGCGTTGGAGTCCTCTGCCGTCGAGAAGCCCGCATATTGCCGGATGGTCCATGGGTTGGTGGCGTACATGGTCGGATAGGGGCCGCGACCAAAGGGGGCAAGGCCGGGATAACCGTCTAGGAAATCCAAGCCCTCAGTATCAGACGCCTCATAGGAGGTCTTGACGCTGACGCCTTCAGGCGTTTCCCACAGGGGACCGGCATCAGAGGGCTTGGCCCCCTTGACCTCAATGGCGTCGAAATCGAGTGTGGCGAAATTAGGAACGGTCTGGGTCATTTTTTGCCATCCGGTTGGCCGTCATCGTCGTCGTCATCGAAGACTTCATCATCATCGAAGTCGTCATCGTCTTCGTCGAATTCATCATCATCAAATTCGTCGTCATCTTCGTCGCCGTCATAGTCGTCTTCGGCGGGGTCATATTCGCCCTCGTCGAAGTCGTCCTCGTCCTCGTCCTCATCCGCACCCTCTTCGAGGTCGGCCTCGAGCAGGGCTTGCCAGGTGTGGTCGGTGTCTTCGACGAACTCGACATCCTCCATAAAGGCAACGGCGGTGCGGCCACGGGGGAGCAGAATGCCGAGCACTTCCAACTCTTCGCCCGTCTGGCTCTCATGGGCTTCGGCCTGAATAACAACAGCCGCGAATTCTTCTTCCTCGTCGTACCAGATCACGGCGGCGGGCATGCCCATATCGATGGGATGGCCGTGATGCGTGTCGCCGAGCGCGAAGACGGCATCGCCTGCCTCGACATCCTCAGGCCGCGCGCAACGACCGCTAAAGGCCTTAGCCTCTCTCCACGTTAGGGCGTCGTATCCCTTGGGTCTGGCCATTAGTCGGCTCCCAGATGTGTCAGAACCTCGCCCAAACCGTCCAGAACGTCCATGCCCGCAAAGACAAAATCGTCCACGCCCGCGTCGCTGAGGGCCTGTTCTAGATCGCCCGGACGACCGGCCAGATAGAGCCGAGAGGCCCCGGCGGCTTTCAGTGCCTTGGCCGCTTGTGCCCCGTCGCTGGCATAGAACCCATCCGATGAGCAGAGCACGGCCACCTTGGCACCGGAGGTTCCGAATGCACCAACCTCGCCGACAAGGATCTCGGCTCCGGTGATGGCAAAGAGGTTGGAGGCAAAGCCAACACGGCCACTAAAGTCTGAAATTTCCCCAAGCGTTGCGAGAAAAATCTTAGGCATCGCGGAAAGGGTGGCGGTGCGATCGCGCAGGGCCTCAAGGGCTGCTGCCGCGCGATAGGCGGGCAGGGCGACGGCCTGGGTATCAGGGCCCGGTAGTCGCAGATCTGGACCGGTGACGGCCAAGGCGGCGCGGTCTGGATGCAGAACCTCCACCGGACTTTCGAGCGGATTAGGGAATTCAGACACCCCGATCAAACCGTCCTTACGCTTTGCGACGGAGGCTTCGCGGGCCTTGCGCGTGGCGGCAATCTCTTGGGCCAGCGATCCGGAGGTGAGGGCAGCGGCAAGACCGCCAGCGGCCTCAATGGCTTGGAAACGGCTCCAAGCATCGCGCGCCAGATCGTTGGTCAGGCTCTCGAGGAACCAGGCCCCACCAGCAGGGTCAGCGACCCGGCCGAGGTGGCTTTCTTCCATCAGCACCAACTGGATATTGCGGGCCTGACGACGGGCAAAGGTGGTGGCAAGGCCAATCGCGTCGGTAAAGTTGGCGAGGCTCACGCTATCGGCCCCGCCCGTGGCCGCGCTAAAGCCTGCAGCGGTGAGGCGCAGCAGGTTCACCCAAGGGTCAAAGCGGGTCAGCATGCGATGGGAAGACCGGGCCTCGATCACGGCGGTCTGTTCTTGCCCGCAGGCGGCGGTCAGCTTGGCAAACAACAGGCGCGCGGCCCGAAGCTTGGCGATATTGATGAAATATTCGCCGTCGATCGACACGCCCAGAACGATCCGCCCGAAGGCCTCGTTCAGATCCATTCCCGCGCGGTTGAGGGCCTTGGCATAGGTCGCCGCCGCCGCAATCATCACGGCCAGTTCTTGCGCCTCTGCGCCGCCAGCCTCATGGACGGCTTGTCCTGACGCCAGCATCAGGCTGGCCTTGGGATAGGCCTTGGCCAAGCGGGTGCCCACGGTGGCGGCGCTGATCAGGTGGCCTTCAATCGGGCCGGGGCTTGCGCCTTGGCGGGCCAGAGCGCCGAGCGGGTCCATGTGGAAGGCCAGTCGCGCTTCAGGCGCGCCCTTGGCCAAGCTGCCCAGCCAATCGGCGGCCTTTGGGCCCATAAAGCCCGCATCGAGGGCCACAGGGGCTAGATCGAGCAGGACACCGTTCAGGACCTTGGCCAGACCGGCCTCATCACCGACTGCGATGCCGGTCTGCGCACTGGGATCGAGGGTCAGAAGAATCGATGCCGCGCCGCCCTCAAGGTCCTTCAGGGCCTCGGCATTGGCCGCGACGGGATCGGGATGAGCAATAGAGGTGCGCAGGTCCCAGGGGCGGAACTGATCGCTGGGCAGGGCGCGGACCGGATTTTCGATCCCATCGGCCGCCGTGTAGAGCGGTTGCAGGGTCTGGCCGCCATAGGTCTTGGAGACGAGTCTCTTCTCGAAGGGCGCGCCTTTGAGGGTTTTTTCTACAATAGCCAGCCATTCGGCGCGCGACGGTGCCGCAAACTCTGCTGCCAGCGAAATGATCTTGTCGTCCAACTCAGGCCCCTTCGGAGGTCTCATAAGGATTATCCTCCGGAAATGCGCTGCCAATGGGGCGGGCGTCAAGCGTTCCAAAGCCTTGCCCTCGCGGCACTTCGCCTTAAACTATGGTCTGAACCTTCAAACCGGCGATCCGGTAAATTTCAGGAGCCCTTGTCTATGGCATTGCCATCCATTCTGCGTGACCGTCTTCGCCTGCCGGTTATTGCTTCGCCGCTGTTCATTATCTCGACCCCCGATCTCGTCATTGCCCAGTGCAAGGCCGGTATTGTCGGCTCCTTCCCCTCCTTGAATGCCCGTCCAGTTTCGTTGTTGGATGAGTGGCTGCACCGCATTCGCGAAGAGCTGGCCGAGTGGGATCGTGATCATCCCGACACGCCGTCTGCCCCCTTTGCCGTCAACCAGATCGTTCACAAGACCAACAACCGATTGGACGAAGATGTCGCGCTTTGCGTCAAGCACAAGGTGCCGGTGATCATCACCTCGCTGGGTGCCCGTGAAGATCTCAACACGACCATCCACTCCTATGGCGGCGTCGTCCTGCACGACATCATCACCGACCGTTTTGCCCGCAAGGCTGTTGAAAAGGGCGCTGATGGCTTGATCGCTGTTGCCGCCGGTGCCGGTGGCCATGCGGGCACCCTGTCGCCCTTCGCATTGGTCCAAGAGATCCGCGAATGGTTTGACGGTCCGATCGCCTTGTCGGGTTCCATCGCCAATGGCGCAGCGATCCTGTCGGCTCAGGCCATGGGTGCAGATCTTGC
>CAISGS010000136.1 GCA_903884915.1 uncultured Caulobacteraceae bacterium
GCCGGGCAGGGCGTCATGCACCTCACGGTCCTCCCAATGCGTGCCGCCGACCGAGCAGGAATAGGCCAGGGTCTCGGCAAAATGATTATGGATCGCGGCGCGCACCGATCCGCCGCCGGCCATGTCAACAAACACGGCTGTGTCCTTGGCTAGGCTGGTGATGGCGTCATAGGTCACCACCTTGTCATAATAGCCGCTGGCCTCGACAAAGGCCTTATTGGCGGCAGACGTGAGGCCAACAATCTCAATGCCTTTGCGCGCGGCATGTTTGAGCGCAAAGGCAAGGCCAAGCGAGGTCTTGCTCGACGCGCTGGATATAACGACCTGCTCGGCTCCGAAAAAGCGATTGTCGGCCAAGAAGTCGTCGATCACGAACGAGGTCATGAACAGGGGCCAGAGGATCGACTGGGCGGGCTCGGCAGAGGCCTGATGGGTCCCGCCGTTCGAAACGCGCATATAGTTGTTATAGACCGCCGCCAGACCCGCGCGGCGCTCTGCCCTGTCGATGAAGCTGCTCTTGCTGACCCGGTCGGCTTCGATGACGAGGTGGCTGGACATGGGCAGATAGCCATAGACCCGTTCGCCAACGCTTAGATCGGGATGGCGGCTCTCAACAATGTCGCCATAGCCCCAGACTGGAATGCGGCCCAACCCTTCCGGCGCGGGAAAGAACTTCCAATAGCCCATGGCCTCACCAAAGGCCGCATAGGTGATGTTGTTGGCCGTTAGGGCGAAATGATCGACTTTTATCAGGACCTCGCCGTCCTTGAGCGCGGGCAGGGGCGTGGTCTGCCACTGGCCTTGGCGCAGATCACTGCGCGACACCATGAAGTCGAGGCTGGAATGGGTCATCTGGGCTCTACCTAGTCTGAAGGGTCATTCAATTGGCACGGACAGTGACATAACCTTATGGCGCTGGCAAGGGACGGACTTAGCGATAGGGGAAGACCGGCGTTCGCTTGGTCATGAAGGCGGCGCGGCCCTCGGCGAAATCGGGCCCTTCAACGGCGTCGAGCTGCCAGGCGGTGGTCTCAGCCGTGTCGGTGACGGTGCCAGACAGGATCATGCCGACCACCTGCTTGACCTTGCGCACCGTCCATTGTGAGGCGCAGGCGATCTGCTCGACCTTGCTGACCACGGCCGCTTCCAGCGTGTGGGGGGCATGGAGATCATTGACCAAACCGATACGCAGCGCGCTCTCGGCCCCGACAATCTCGCCCGTATAGAGGATGTTCTTGGCCTCTGACGGGCCAACCGCATCGACCAAACGCTTGGTGTCCGCAAGACTATAGACGATGCCGAGCCGCGCCGGGGTAATGCCAAACCGGGCGTTGGTCGCGGCAATGCGAAGGTCGCAGGCCAATGCCAGAGCCATGCCGCCGCCGACGCAGACGCCGCTGATCATGGCGATGGTTGGCTTGGACAGGGTGGCGAGCGCCTCAACTCCAGCAGCGACATTGGCCCGATAGGCGGTCGCGGCCTCGCGCGTGCCATAGACGATCTCGAACTCGCTAATATCGGCCCCGGCGGCGAAATGGTCGCCTGCGCCGCGCACGACCAGAACCTTGACCTCTTGGGCTGCCTCAATCACCGCGCAGACCTGCGGCAAGGCCATCCACATGGCCTTGGTCATGGCATTGCGCTTAGCCGGTTGGTTCAGGGTCAGGACGGCATAGTCCCCAACCAGATCGAGTTCTAGGGCGTTATCAGCAAAGGATGAGGTCATGGCGGGGGTCTCAGAACGGCGAGGGATCGGACCGATGTAACGGCCAAGCCCTTGCATTACCAATATTTCATGCAGAACCTTGCATCCGAATAGCCCCGCTCATGTCTCTATCCATCAGAAGGCCACGATCGGTGGCGTGCTGATCCTGATTTTTTTGGAGGTTTTTATGGCTGACGTTTTGGTTCCCTTGTCTTTTTTTGCTTTTCTAACCGCCATCATTCTCGTGCCCGGTTATCTGAAATCGAAGGATCGCACGCGGTTGCACGAGACCTTGCGCATTGCCTACGAAAAGGGCCAGCCGGTTCCGCCCGAGTTGATCCAAGCCCTTCAAAGCGGCAACGAGGTCAGTAAGGATGTTAATCGTTCGGAGAAGGACCTGCGCGCCGCTGTAATATTGATCGGCCTCGGCCTAGGTCTGGTAGCGATGAGTTTCGCCTTGGGTCAGACCGAGGGTGCCGACGCGCAATTCAGCACCTTGGCCGGAGCCACAATCCCCGGCTTCATCGGCTTGGGCTTCCTGGTCCTTTGGTACGTCAATCGCGACAAGCCCAAGGTCTAGGCGAGGCGGCTAGGTCCAGATCATTATGACCATCATCGGCGCACGCTCGCCGCATCAGATCCTTGAAGGCCAACACGACACCGCGTTGGCGGCTCTGGCCGCTGCCGGTGGGCGTGAGGCCTTTGGCGAGCTGGTCCGTCGCCACGGATCAGCGGTGCGGGGGCTGCTACGTCGCATGGGGGCTGCGCCGGACCTTGCCGATGACGTGGCGCAAGATGCTTTCCTCTTGGCCTTCGAACAGATCGCCGATTTTCGCGGGGAGGGGGCCTTTGCCGGTTGGCTGAAAAGGATCGCTATTCGCCTCTATATCCGCCGCTGGAAGCGCGATCGCCGCCTCGACCTGATGGCGCAAACGCCAGAGCCCGAAGTGACGGACCAAGGCCATGGCGACGCGGCGGCGGCGGGTCGGATGGATCTGGATGCCGCGCTCAAGCACCTCAGCCCCGCCGAGCGGACCTGCGTGACCCTCTGCTATGGCGGTGGTCTTTCCCATGCCGAGGCGGCAGAGGCCTTGAATATCCCCCTCGGAACGCTCAAATCCCATATCAAGCGCGGGCTGGAGCGGCTTAAGGATCGGATGGCCCCTCAAGGTGGCCTTTCGATCTCGTCATCGCCCGTTCAGGCCCAATCTCTAGGACGTCAAACCCATGTCTGAGAAAAGTGACGAGTTCCGCGATTTCGAAGCCCAACTGGTTCAGATGTTTGACGCGCCTCCAGCCTTTGTCGATGCGGACCTCTTTGCATCGACGGTGACGCAGCGCCTAGATCGCGGCTGGCAGGTGCGCAGCCTCGTCATTGGCACCACTGGCCTTATCGGCGGCGTTATCGCGGTCAGCCAGATCATGGCCACCAACCTGATGGGGCAGGTCGAGAGCCTGTCCCTTGGGGCACAACAGCATCTGGTGAGCCGTCTGATCCAATCGGTTGAGACACATCTGGTCTTGCCCTCCTTGCCATTTGGTGGTGAAGGCCTGTGGATGTCCGCTGGATTGGCGGGCCTTGCCCTGGTCTTTGCTCTGACCCGGGCCATTGAGGAGTATTGAGCCCTGTCTTCTCATCAAGAGGCGGCTGTTCGCCGCATCTCAGCCCCGGAAATTACCGCGCGCAAGGGCGGAGAGCCCATCGTTTGCTTGACGGCCTACACTGCGCCGATAGCCGCTCTGCTGGACGAGCATTGCGATCTTCTGCTGGTCGGGGACTCGGTGGGTATGGTGGTCCATGGCCTGCCCAATACGGTCGGGGTAACCCTAGAGATGATGATCCTGCACGGTCAGGCGGTCATGCGCACGGCCAAGCGCGCGCTGGTGGTCATCGACATGCCCTTCGGCAGCTATGAGGGCTCGGCCGAGAAGGCCTATGACAATGCCGCCCGCATCATGAAGGAAACCGGCGCTCAGGCCATCAAGGTCGAGAGCGGCGAAACCGTGCCCGACACCATCGCCTATATGGTCCGCCGGGGCATTCCGGTGATGGGCCATGTGGGCCTAAGGCCACAAGCGGTTCTGGTCGATGGCGGCTTTCGCGCCAAGGGCCGCACCGAGGATGAGGCCGCGCGCGTGATCGCCGAGGCCAAGGCGACCGCGGATGCGGGGGCCTTTTGTCTGGTCATTGAGGGGGTGGCTGAGGCATTGGCCCGTCAGATCACCGAGGCTGTCGCCGTGCCAACCATCGGTATTGGCGCCTCGAGTGGCTGTGATGGACAGATTCTGGTCACCGATGACATGCTGGGCCTGTTCGACTGGACCCCGAAATTTGTTCGTCGCTATGCCGATCTGCGCGGAGAAATCAGCGAAGCGGTGCGC
Organism: uncultured Caulobacteraceae bacterium; assembly: GCA_903884915.1. Lineage (GTDB taxonomy): Bacteria > Pseudomonadota > Alphaproteobacteria > Caulobacterales > Caulobacteraceae > CAISGS01. The sequence goes on from CAISGS010000136.1 coordinate 4,088, forward strand.
CTTTATGCCGAAGATGTCCGTGCGAGGCGTTTTCCCGCCTCATCAGAGACATATTTTTCAAAGACATAGGCCGAAGTCGTCTGGCCCTCATTGCGGGCGGACGCCACAGACGATAGGTTCCGGCCTCATTGTCCTCAGACGAGTGCGGAGCCAAAAGCCGTGACCGACGTTTTTGAAGAGGTCGAAGAGCAGCTTCGCTCCGACCAGTACATGGCACTCGCGCGCCGCTACCTGCCTTGGGGGATCGGCATCATCGTGGCCGGTATCCTGATCGCTGCGGCGGTCTGGGGCTATGGCGACTATCAGACCCGCCAAGCCGGTAAGGCCGCGGAGGCCTATGCCGAGGCGCTGGAATTGGTGATCAAGGGCGATAAGGCCGGTGCCTTTGCCCAGTTCGACACGGTCGTGAAGGTTGGCTCCAAGGGTTACAAGGCCCTAGCCCTTATGCAGCAAGGCGGTCTTCGCCTTGAAGAGCGCAAGACCGATGAGGCAATCAAGCTGTTCGACGCGGCTGCCGCGGTTGCACCAACCCCGGTGATTGGCGATGCTGCCAGTCTTAAATCCGCCTTCGCCTTGATGGATACAGCCCCTTATGCCGATGTGGAAAAGAGGTTGAAGCCCTTGACGGAGACCAAGCGTCCCTACCGCGCCACCGCCCTAGAGGCCCTTGCCATTGCCAAGCTTGCTGCCGGTAAGATCGATGAGGCCAAGAGTGATTTTGGTGTGATCAACCTTTTGCCCGATGCGCCCGCAGGTATGCGTGAGCGTGCCAATGCGGCGATCAGTCTGATTGATTCGGGGACATCCAAGTCCTTGAAGGACATCGCCAAGGCTGCAACCGCGCTTCCAGAGCCCATGGCCCCGCCGCCTGGCCTGCTGAACGCAAATCCCCAAGTCGGAGCGGCCCAATGACCTTGAAGCGTAATTTCACGGTCTTTGCCCTGATTGTGGCGACCAGTGCAGGCCTTTCGGGTTGTGCGTCGATAACGAACCTCAATCCTTTCAAGGGTAAGGCCAGCGGTAATAAGGTGCAGGCCTCTGCGGGTGAGCGCATCTCGATCATTGCTTTCGACGAGCAGCTGAACATTTCTGACGCCCTCAAGGGCGTGGACTTCTATCTGCCTGACGCCGTTGCGCGGACCGATTGGCCCTTGCCGGGTGGAACGCCCGAGCAATCAGTCGAACATCTTGCCGCCGGTGCCAACCTCGACATCGTTTGGAAGCGTGCCATTGGTAAGGGCTCGGACCGCCGGGTTCACCTGACCGCACCCCCGATTTCTGCCGAGGGTGTGATCTTCACCATGGACGCTGAAGCCGGCGTCTCTGCCCACAGCGTCAATGGCGGGGCAGAGGTCTGGAGCACCAACCTTGCGCTTCGGGATCGCCGTGACCGCGAAGCCTTTGGCGGCGGTTTGGCCTATGCCGATGGCAAGGTCTTCGTGACCTCGGGCTATCGCTTTATTGCGGGTTTGGATGCCAAGACCGGTGCGCTACTCTGGAAAACGCCGGTTGAAGCGCCGATCCATGCGGCTCCCACCGTTTCAGGTGGCCGTCTGTTCGTGGTCTCGACCGATAATGAACTTTTGACAGTGGACACAGCGACCGGGGCCTTGGGCTGGAACTATCAGGCCTTGGTCGAACCTGCGCGCATTCTTGAAGCCACCAGCGCCGCCATTTCCGGCGATACGGTCATTGCAGGCTTTGCCTCAGGTGAACTGATCGCCCTTCGCACCGGCAATGGTAACGACATTTGGTCTGAGGTCCTGTCACGGGCCAGCCGCACCAACGCCCTGTCTGAAATTCGCGACATTCCCGGCCGTCCCGTAATCTATCGGGGCGATGTCTTTGCCGTCAGCCACTCGGGCGTCTTTGCGGCCACTGACCTTCGTACCGGCACCGCCCGGTGGTCATTGCCGATCTCGGGTATCAGCACCCCCTTGCCCATCGGTGACGTGGTCTATGTGGTGTCCAAGCCCGGTGAGGTGATCTGTGTGTCGCGCGAAACCGGTCAGGTCTACTGGATCGTGGACCTGAACAAGGACCGCAAGAAGAAGCAGCGCGCGGCCTGGTCGGGGCCTGTTCTGGCCTCGAACCGACTGATCATCGTGTCGAGCACCGGAGAGCTTGTGGCCCTCAATCCAAAGACGGGCGCGCTTGAAAAGACGGTCAAGTTGGGTACGCCAGCCCTGTTGTCGCCCATCGCTGTCAATGACACGCTCTATCTGGTCGGAGACAAGGGCGTACTTCTCGCCATTCGGTGATAGACTGTCCGATTAGGGCGGTGATTTGGCCGCCCATTTACCCCTTTAGGAGACCGCGCGTTCATGGCGCTTAAAGTCGCGATCGTCGGTCGCCCAAACGTGGGCAAGTCCACGCTGTTTAATCGTCTGGCCGGAAAGAAGCTGGCCATCGTCGATGACCAGCCGGGGGTGACCCGCGACCGCCGTTTCGCCAAGGGCCGGATCGGCGACCTTGAACTGATCTTGATCGATACGGCTGGATTTGAAGATCTGACCGATGAAAGCCTGGAATCGCGCATGCGGCGCCAGACCGAATTGGCGATTGAAGAATGCGACGTTGCCCTGTTCGTTATGGATGCCCGAGAGGGTGCAACCCCTCTGGACGGCGTCTTTGCCGAGATCCTGCGCCGGACCAGCAAGGCCGTGATCCTTGCCGCCAATAAGGCCGAGGGCCGGGCAGGCGAGGCCGGTGCGCTTGAGGCCTTCCAGCTGGGCCTTGGCGAGCCGATCTCCATCTCCGCCGAACATGGCGAGGGCATGGCTGATCTCTATGCCGCCTTCCGCGTCGTTTCCGATCAACTGATCGAAGAGGATGACGAGGACGAGGACAGCGAAAAGCCAATCCGTATCGCCATTGTTGGCCGTCCCAATGCGGGCAAGTCGACCCTGGTCAACCGCCTGATCGGTGAAGAGCGCCTGCTGACCGGACCCGAAGCCGGGATCACCCGCGATGCCATCCCGGTCGACTGGACCTTTGAGGGTCAACAGATCCGTCTGGTCGATACAGCAGGCCTGCGTCGCAAGGCGCGGATCCATGAAAAGCTGGAAAAGCTGTCTACGGGTGACACCATCCGGGCCATCACCTTTGCCGAGGTGGTTATTCTGGTCATGGACGCCACCCACCCGTTCGAAATCCAAGACCTCCAGATCGCCGACCTGATCGAGCGCGAGGGGCGGGGCCTCGTCTTCGCGCTGGCCAAATGGGACCTTGTTGAGGACCAGCAGGCGCAGTTGGCGGCCTTTAAGGAACATGCCGAGCGTATGTTGCCTCAGGTGCGCGGCACGCCGGTCATTGCCCTGTCCGGTGAGACCGGTAAGGGCGTTGATCGCCTGATGCCGGCCGTGACCAAGGTCTATAAGGACTGGTCGACCAAGATTAAGACCCGCGACCTCAATGACTGGCTGCAGATGGCCATGCAGCGTCACTCGCCGCCTTCGGTCGGTGGGCGGCGGATCAAGCCGAAATATATGGCCCAGATCAAGGCGCGGCCTCCGACGTTCGTTCTGTTCTCGTCGCGAGCGGCAGAAATGCCCGAAAGCTATCGGCGCTATCTGGTCAACAGCCTGCGCGAAAGCTTCGACATCCCCGGCGTGCCCTTGCGGATCACCATCAAGTCGGGGGCAAACCCCTATGCCGATGGGGATGGCAAGCCGACGTCACGCGCGGGCTATAAGCCAAGCCGTGAGCGCGCCGCCAAGGCCGCTGCGTCGGTCGAGAAGGTCAAGGCTGCCGCCGAAGCCAAGGCGGCTCCTACGCCCGTCTTAGAGCTTGAGGCTGTTGAGGTCTCTGTTGCCTCTAAGGCGAAAGCCAAACCCAAGGGCACGGGAGGTGGGGTCAAGTCGCCCCGCGCCAAGGCACGTGCCCTGGCCAAGACCGCTTCCATCATCCGATCACGCCCCGGCGGCGCACGGACCGGCCCAAAGCCGCCCAAGACCCGAACGGTCGCGCCTAAGAAGCCCGCAAAGCCTGCAGGGCCAAAGAAGCGTTAGGTCTTGTCAGCCAAACTGCCCGGGCGCGGCATCATATTGATGTCCGCTGTCTCGACCGCCATGGCGCGGATGGCGGGCAGGATGTCTTCGACGCGGGTCACGGACCGATAGGCATCGGCAAAGGCGCGCGGCGTCAGTCGTTCCTCCATCGTGTGGGCGATCATGTGGAAGAAGGGCTGCCAATAGCCCTCCTGATCGAAAAAGATGATCGGCTTGCGATGCAGGTCGAGCCGTCTCCACGACAGGAGCTCGACCACCTCTTCCAAGGTGCCAATCCCGCCGGGAAGAACGACAAAGGCGTCGGACTGTTCGAACATGATCATCTTGCGTTCGTGCATCGAGGTCACGATCACGGTCTCAACCTCGTCATAGAGGATTTCACGGCTCCGCAAGAAGTCAGGCATGATCCCTAGGACCTTGCCGCCGTGATCGTGGGCTGACTTGGCCGTCGCGCCCATCAGGCCCACCCCGCCGCCGCCATAGACCAGTCGCAGGCCCTCTTCGGCCAGGATCGCGCCAAATTGTGCTGCTGCGGCCAGAAAATCGGGATTGGCGGCGTTGGACGAACCGCAATAGACACAGACAGATGAAATGGATGAGGGATTATCAGCGGCCGACATATGATCAGGTCTCCCAACCAGCCAAGCGATGGGCGTGCACCCTGCGCGGCTATGATCTGATTATGTCCGGGTTTCGCGCGGACATTGCAAGGCGTCCTTTATGAAGAGTTTAGCTGAGC